>NZ_CANMAB010000100.1:0-15532 GCF_947495635.1 uncultured Virgibacillus sp.
TTTCACTTTATCCCGCATATAACTGGCAGTAAGACCCCACATCAAGCAATAAAGAGAACCTAATATTGGTGAGTAGGAATCAACTGCCAGTAAATGTCCGATTGGTTCACCTAACAATCCGTGGGGGATAATACGCCACCCCGCGGATTGAAGTTTCACTTTATCCCGCATATAACTGGCAGTAAGACCCCACATCAAGCAATAAAGAGAACCTAATATTGGTGAGTAGGGATCAACTGCCAGTAAATGTCCGATTGGTTCTAGGGCCTTTAGGTCATACCCTTGTGGTACTACCAAACCATGGGGATAAACAAAGCTCCCACTGATGGAAGGTTTACATTTAATTTTTTGGCTAGGGAGGTTATTTATATGAAAAACATTATAAAAGATGTGCTTCTAATTATAGTCGGATCTTTTCTGATTGCTGCATCCGTTCAATTTTTTGTTATTCCGAATAGATTAGGTGATGGAAGTACAATTGGTATGTCTCTAATTCTATACTATTTATTTCAGATCCCAACAAGTATAAGTACGTTTATCATCAATCTTATTTTTATAGCGATCGCATATAAGTTCTTAATGAAAAGAACGATATTTTATACCATATTAGGTGTTGCCATGAGTTCTTTATTTCTTGGTATCCTAAGCTTTGTTCCGTTTGGTATTGAAGATATGGTGTTAGGCATTGTATTTGGCGCATTATTACTTGGGACTGGTTTAGGTCTGATTTTCATCGCTGATGGCTCGACCGGTGGAACAACTCTTCTTGCATATTTATTAAATTACACAAAGGGATATAGCTTTTCTAAGAGTCTATTTTATATGGATAGCATCATCATAGCAGCTTTCATATTTATTATTGGAATTAATAATATGTTATATAGCTTTATATTTGTCTATTTGTGTACAAAAATAGCGGATCAAGTAATTGAAGGTTTCCATAATAAGAAAGCGATGACGATTATGTCAGATAAATATGAAGAAATTTCTAACGTAATTACAAACGAATTTGGTAATGCTGCCACGATTTATTATGGATATGGATACTACGTCAATAAAGATAAAAGAATTATCTATACGGTTATTAAAAAGACGGAGCTTTTAAAAATCAAAAAGAAGGTGCAAACCATTGATCCAAGTTCCTTTGTTGTCATTCATGAGGTGAAAGAAGTTGTTGGTGGGAAGCTAGGATTTGTCACTAGTGGAACTCGTACAAATTAAAATAAAACAAGCTTCCACGAGGGGCTTGTTTTACTTATATAATCCTAATCAATATGGTAGGGTTAGAAACTGTGAAAAGGAATTAAACCAAAAGAGAATTTTTTGTTATTAAATGTACATCTGATTTAGTTTTCATTAACAACTATCATGTATAAAAGGGTGAACGACCCACTATCGGTAGTAAAGAAAAAGACGATGGTCTAAATCGCCTTTACATTAGTTTTTTTCTATAGCATTCCATAAGTCGTTTAATCGGATTAATATTCGTTCTATTTTATGGTCCTCATTAAGATTTGCTTGCCCATCAACAACTTCAACGTCTGATTTTTCACTGCCCTCTTTTTGGTACAGTACCTCAACTGAAAAGTTATAAATAATCTCTTTAGAATCTGTTTTTTCAAATTTGATATCTTTTACTTGCAGCGTGTATTCGTTTCGTATAGGAATGATCATTAAAACTGCACCGTAACTATTTACAAATTCCATATAGGCTGTATCATTGGCAAAATATTCTTTAAAACGCTCTTTATCATATTGGATACTGTCTTCTATAGATGTATCACGATTAAATATTTGCTTCAATTCAGCATCTGGACCATTAAGAGCATTCTGTAATACAGTTTCTATTGTCTTTATCTGTTCTTCTTGAGTTGTTACAACGTCACTAGGTGTTGGTTCCGAATTAAAAGGTAATACAGCTAACCCAAGCGGAATTAAGACGGCTACACATGCAAGCGTAGCTATATACGGAAGAACTTTTGAAGGTATTCTTCTCTTCTTACGTACAGGCTGAACCTGTGTCCACATTTCTTCTTTCAATCCTGTTGGCACTCTAATCGAATCTATCTCCTTTGTTACGTGTTCCTTTAACCTTTGTTCATTCTGATTATTCTCCAACACGATTTTCACCTCCTAACGTATACTGTTCGTATAATTTTTGTTTTGCCCGAAATATTCTTGATTTTACAGTTCCTAGTTTAATAGATAGAAGGTTTGCAATTTCTTTCTCTGTTAATTCTTCCATATATTTTAAAATCAATATTTGTTTTTGTTCAGGTGGAATGTTGTCTAAATAATTTTCTAACTCATCAATCTCAACGTTAAATTCATCTGACTTTGATAGATAGTTTTCTTCTTTGAATGCTATTTGCTTTTTGTTTTTATTATAGATATCAATAGCTGTACGTGTAGCAATAGTAGTTATCCAAGCATTAATTCTTGCATGCTGGTTGATTTTGTTCAAATGTTTGAACGCTTTTATAAAAGTATCGTGTGTGGCATCTTTTGCTAGTTTTTCGTTTTTTAAAATAAAATAAGCTGTTTTGTACACCTTTTCAAAATGGCTTTCATATATTTCCTCTTCATTTGGACGGCTGATTTCAACCACCTCCCTTTATCTCACATATAACTGGCAATAAGACCCCGATCCCAAGCAATAAAGGGAAACTAATATGGAAGTGGGGAATCGAATGCCGGTAAATGTCCAGTTGGTTCCAAAGCCTGTAGGTCATACCCTTGAGGTACGAACAATCAGTGGGGGAATAAATACCCCCCCACAATGGATTGAAATTTCCCTTTATATATACAGACTGAATAATATTCCGAAAAGTTCCGCTTTTTAGGAAAAAATAAATTTTACAATGTCAATATTTCGAGCTTTTCATCCAAAGTCCAGACTAAAACAAGCGATACCTTTGAAGTATCGCTTTAGAAGATGTTCTATAGCTCATCTTCTTATCCCACATATAAGTGGCAGTAAGCCCCCCACTCCAAGCAATAAAGAGTAACCAATATGGAAAAGTGGGGATCAACTGTCAGTAAATGTTCGATTGGTTCCAAAGCCTATAAGTCATACCCTTGAGGTACGAACAATTAGTGGCGAGATAAACCAATCCCCATTCTGATTAAAGTTTCCCTTTATCATAAAATATTCACTTCAACAGATCCGTTTAAGGGAGGGGTTTAACCATTTTTTTGTTGTAGTAAATTATAAACAGATTGTATAAGCAAAGCATTAGAAAATTTCCTTTTCCCTATTCTGACTAATTCAGAAAGCTCCTTCTTATTCAAGAATAGCTTATCCCTTTAATAGAATCGAAGAATTACCCAACATATTGAAGAATCAATTGATATAAAGCTATGGAAAGCCCTAGAATGCTTGCTTTTATTTTAGAAGGATGGTTTCTTCCTTTGCTGTGAAACAAGTACAGGAAAATTACTATAGACCCTAAGGGAATCCATAGCTCAAAGCTTCCCTGCTCTGTAGTATGAGAATAAAACGGAGCAATGTTTGTACTTATTAGAAAGTAAAAGAAAATCGTAAAACGTCGTGTTTCTAATTGCTTACTCCACCTTACTAAAAAGAAAATAATGATTATTGCCATAATGGTAATGTGTAAAGGGGGTAGAATAATAGCAGCATTCCCAAATTCGAATTCCATTTTGTATTTCCCTCCCTTTGCATATTGTATCACCATTTATCCTAAATATAACTGGCAGTAAGGCAAGAAAAGCATATAAGCGTATAGTCATTTTGAATAATTCCGTCTAATAACCCATTCCGGCAGTAAACTTTATCACCGCACTAAGCACATGTTCCATGCCCATCAGGAGAAACTGTCAAAGCGTTATGATGCATAATAATAGAGATTGCTGAATTACTTAAAAGTATGGAGAAACGATGGAGCGGATTTTATGGAGTTCGTTTTCTGCGAGAATTAATAAAAAGTTAACGTTGATTAACGAATAACTTATGAAGCAATAAATATTAATTATATAAAGAACCCCAATCTAGGTGTAAATCTCACATTGTGAAATCTGAGGTTTAGCTATAATTCAACTATTTTTTTAGGAGGGAGAAACATTAAAAGATCAGTTATAGTTCTGTTTGCAATCGTTTTACTATCGTTGTCTATAGCTATGTATGGAAGTATGGTGGCAGCGGAGAATTCCTCTTCGGATTTGGGAGAAAAGTCTTTACAAATGAAAGTAATGACGTACAACATTCGCCATGGAGAGGGAATGGATGGTAAATTGGATTTAGAACGAATAGCGGAACAAATTCGTCAGTCTAATGCGGATATCATCGGTCTTCAGGAAGTAGATAATCATTGGTCAGAGAGAAGTGACTTTAAAAATCAGGCTAAAGAGCTCGCTGAAATGTTAGATATGCATTACGTTTTTGGTCCCAATCTTAACTATCCACCTGAAGAAGGACAGGCTCATAATCACCAATATGGAACAGCGATATTAAGCAAATATCCTATTCTTGATTCAAAAAACTACAAGTTAACGAAATTGACAGATGATGAGGAGCAAAGAGGGCTATTGGAAGCACAAGTATACGTTGCTGGGGGAGAAGTATGGTTCTATGTAACACATACCTCACATTTGAGTTCTAATGTACGTGCAAGGCAAGTAGAGGACATAGTGGAAATTACTTCTAGGCATAATAATAACGTATTGGTGGGTGATTTAAATGCCACGCCTAATGCAACTGAAATGCAATCACTTTTTCAAATTTATACAGATGTCTGGTCTGTTAATGACGATGGCTTTGGATATACGTATCCGGCGGATTCCCCTACAAAAAGAATCGATTATGTTTTAACATCTCCAAGACTAAATGTCAGTTCCAGTCAGGTAATTCACTCATTGGCATCTGATCATCTTCCTTTAGTAGCAAATATTACGATTAAACCAGGAGAGAATCCGCTTCATGCAGATGGGATGACAAAACTAATAGAATACTTTGAAGAAACAGGTTTAATCACAAATAAGCGCGCAGTTCATTCTTTAATCATGCATCTGAAAACGGTCAGTCATTTTGAGGGTAAAAATTTGCCTCAAAAAGTCGTCAAGCATCTGAATGGATTTCAAACATTGATTAATCAACAGAAAAAGAATCAATTAATTTCTGATGAGGTATATCAGAAGCTCAAAAGGGATGCGGCTTATCTTATAAACAAGTGGCAAAGGTTGGATTTAGGGGATCCATGGTTGGAAGAATCTCGTGAAAAGAAGGAAATTGCACCTGGCCTATCACATACACATATTGACCGTGGGAACCCAACTGAAAATAATGGGGTTCAAAACACAGGTCCGTGGAATATTGATGTTTTAGAAGTCAATCCAGATAAATTTAAAGGTGAAATTAGGTCATTTTTATCCAATGATGTGGTTAAGGGGAAGGAACAATTGACAAGTATATCGCAACGCATGAATTCACTTGCTGCTGTGAACGGGGGATACTTTGTTGTAGGAGCAAACGATGGGACACCAGGTGATTTAGCAGGTGTTTCAATGGTGAATGGGGAAGTTGTTAGTGAATCAGTAGGGGATAGAACGAGTTTATTGTTTTCAGACTCGAGTGAAAACAAGGCCTCTATTGCAAATGTGGAAACAGATTTAAAAGCTATCTCCTCAAATGGGGAAAAATCAATTATAGATGGTCTGAATAGAAAGCCAGGGTTGATCCGTAGTTGTGGTGGTACTTCAGAGGACGAACGAAAAGAAGATCCAAAACACGATGTCACATGTACAGATGATGACGAACTAATTTTGTTTAAACCCATTTTTGGAGATGAGACGCCGGCAGGAAATGGCTTAGAGGTTGTTTTAGATGCAAAAGGGAAGGTAACGGATATTCGTCATAATAGAGGTGGCAATATCCCAGTAAATGGGGCAGTGCTTGCTGCCACTGGAGACACTATAAAATGGTTAAGCCAAAATGCTCAGATCGGTATGTCAATCGAAGTTGAAACTCATTTATCATTAGATGGGAAATCGGTGCCAGCCAAAAGGTACACTAGTATTATAAATGGAGGACCACGCATTCTGGATGACGGAAAAATAGATATTCACTCAGAAGAAGAAGGGTTTCGTTGGAGCGAAGATTTTTTCAATAGTTTTGTTAAAAGCCGTCACCCTAGAACACTTGCTGGCATTAAAGCAAATGGTAATATAATCTTTGTAACTGTAGATGGTAGGGATCCAATGAATAGTGTTGGAGTAACCTTTGAAGAGTCGGCAAAGCTTATGAAAAGCTTGGGTGCTTATGAAGCAATGAATCTTGATGGTGGAGGATCCACAACAATGGCAGTTGGAAGTCAATTAATTAATCATCCTTCCGATAATTCAGGTGAAAGAGATATTGGTGATGCTATTCTATTCCTGCCAAAATAATTGATGTCACCATACAGGGTAAAAAGAAATATTACAAAAGGGAAACATGATCATGAAAATAATTTAGAATTATTTTTTGCTGTCGATCGCATTGTTACATGCGGTTTTTCTTTGTTGAAAGAATGATAGAATTAAAAAAACTTCGTAATTTCCAGCAAGGACATTCTCTAAAATGTAATAATTTTTAAGTATGTTATTGGTACTAAAGAGAAGTAATGTACAGCTCCTTTCCCCAACCTGTAATGGAGTAGAATGGGTAACTTAAAGGGCAGATGCCCTTTAAGTTACCTTTCAGCCTGACGTGCAATTTCAACTGAGGTGTATGCATTAATTATATTGATCCCGAGAGATACTTGCGGAAGAATTACACCGATGATGAGTATGCTGAATACATTGGTTGAAAACCAAGCAGGATGTGAAATCACGTTTATCCACGCAGTACAGAATCGTGAAGTTCACGCGATGAGGGAACATGTAGATAATTTACGCAGGAACACCAAAACGTTACTTCTTTTGTATGTTATTTAAATACTATCGAGGAATCATAAGTTTGAAACGCTCGCTTTATTGAATTAGACGCGATAAAATGGAGGAATGCAAATAAAAGAAGATGAAAAGGCGCTGCGCTTTCAAGGAATACTTCAAGAAGTATTGAAACCTATAGCAGAAAAATTGAAAACGATAAAAGAAATTGAATCTGTTAGAAACGGACAAGAAGAATTAAAAAAGATGGTGGAAGAAAGACAAAGGACTAGTTAAACCTTCTTTTACAAGTCAATGTTTATTGTTTTCTTGATAGTAAATGGGCCCTTTGTGGAAAAATCCAGGCACTCATTTTTTTGAAAGATTTGTTAATCAAACGTTCCTTCTTCCACCTTTTCAAGGGGATGGGCAGAAACTCCCTATTTTTAAAAGGATAGGTGAATTACAATGAAAAAGCTATATTATGGTGGAGAAATTATCACGATGGAAAAAGACAAGGAATCAGTCGAAGCTGTATTGGTAGAGAATGGTGTCATTCAAGACCTTGGTTCGTTAGCTAAGTTTGAATCCCTATTACACAATGGCAACATTGAAAAACATAATTTACAAGGTCATACGTTGTTACCTTCCTTTATTGATCCTCATAGCCATGTTTCGATGGTTGGTCCTGTTGCAGCTTTGTGTGATTTAAGTACATGTAACAATTTCGATGAGATTGTGACCGCATTAAAGTCTTATATAGAAGAGAAGCAATTGAGAGATACCGATCCAGTTATTGGTTTTGGTTACGACCATAATGTATTACAAGAAAAGCAGCATCCAACCAAAGAAATACTTAATCAAGTGTCGATGGATAGAATGGTTATCGTCATGCATACATCTGCTCATATGGGTTGTGTCAATGACATGGCCTTACAGTTTGCTGGAATTGATGAAAATACGAAAGATCATGAAGGCGGTAAGATTGGTAGAGTAAGAGGATCACTAGAGCCCAATGGATATTTAGAAGAAGCAAGTATGATGGCTATCCGAGAAGAGGTAGTAAGTGATATTGGGACAAATTTTGCAGCGATGATGCAGCAAGGTCAAGAAATATATATTAAAAATGGGATTACGACTTGCCAGGACGGTGCTACAAGTAAAGAAATGATGCAGCTTTTCCATACCTTAGCAGATCAGAACAAGCTCATGATAGATATCGTTGCCTATCCATTAGTAATGGAAGCACCAACAGAATTGCTACAACAATACGAAAGGTATGCTAAAAAGTACAGCAATCGGTTTAAACTTGGAGGATATAAGCTTTTTTTGGATGGTTCTCCACAAGGAAAAACAGCTTGGTTAACGGAACCATATGAAGGAGAAACGGATTACAGAGGGTATGCGTGGTTCCAAGATGAAGAGGTAAAGAAATTTGTTTTAACTGCGCTTAATGATGATGTTCAATTACTGACACACTGTAATGGAGATGCCGCATCGGATCAGTTACTACGAAGCTATGAGGAAGCCTTAAAAGACGCAGCTAATCCGAATAAACACAAGCTGCGTCCAGTAATGATTCATTGTCAAACTGTACGTAGTGATCAATTGGACAAAATGGTTGAATTAAATATGATTCCGTCGATTTTCAATGTGCACACCTTCTACTGGGGAGATGTACACCTCAAAAACTTAGGGGAAGAACGAGGTAGCAGAATTAGTCCAGCAAAAACAGCCTTCGATAAAGGATTGGCTGTTAATTTTCATCAGGACTCCCCTGTTGTTAAACCTGACATGCTTCATGCCATTTGGTGTGCTGTGAATCGTAAAACTAGAAGTGGTCGGCGAATTGGAGAAGAGGAATGTGTTACTGTTTACGAAGCGTTACAAGCCGTTACCATCAATGCGGCGTATCAATATTTTGAGGAGGATACAAAAGGGAGCATTGCCATCGGAAAATATGCAGATTTAGTAATATTGGATCAGAACCCGCTCACGATAGATAAAGAGGCGATTCATAACATTAACGTAGTAGAGACTATTAAGGAAGGAAACACGATTTATCAAAATACTGAGGCAAGCGCCTAACATGTAGGCACTATTTAATATGAGTATTAAATCTCGCAGATAGTTGGCAGTAAGACCCTCACTTCAATATAAGAAAGTGAAACCAATATGGTTAAGTGGGGGCGACTGCTGACTTCATTACTAAACAAAGATATTACCTTTCTATTTTAATATTTTAACTTTGTAGCTATTATAACAAGGTAATCAATATATTCTTTCAGCCATAAGCAGTATACAACAGAATAAGCATTATTAAGTAGTCAAACGGCTAGTCCACACGGGCAAGCCGTTTTTTTAATATAAAAATATTAAGGAGGAGATTTCTTATGCCAAAAATTATTAAAGACTTTATACCTGCCTCTCAAAAGGAACAACGTCCTGGATATGCTATGGTTCCGCTCTATTTAACAATTCACAATACTGCTAATACCAGCGAAGGCGCAGATGCAGAAATGCATAATCAATACTTGCATAATGGTGCAGGTGGTCGAACTGTTGGCTGGCATTACACCGTAGATGATAAAGAAATATACCAGCATCTTCCAACGAATGAAAACGGCTGGCATGCTGGTGATGGTGAAAATGGAACTGGTAATAGACGATCCATTGCTATTGAGATTTGTGAAAATAGCGATGGGGACTTCCGTAAAGCAACAAAAAATGCACAGTGGCTAATTAAAAAATTGATGAAAGAGCATAAAATACCGATTTCAAGAATTGTTACCCATAAGCACTGGAGTGGAAAGAACTGCCCTAGAAAATTACTTGATGATTGGAAGGGGTTCATTGATGAAATTAATGGTGCATCTAACCAAGAAGTAGACAACTACAACGGTCATTCCATTGTGGATTACCTTAATAGTATTGGCAAGAACGCTAGTTTTCGCGCACGCCGGCGATATGCTGCTCAATATGGCATCCGAGGTTATAGGGGAACAGCCAGTCAGAATCTTACATTGCTTCATAGCATGCGTGGCGATTCACAAAAAGCAAGCTATATCGGCAAACGAGTAGAGTCTAAACATGCAGGTCAATTAAGATTTTATAACAAGCCCAGTTGGTCGGATAAATATGTTGTTGGCTATCTTAAAAAGGGATATGGTTTTCCGACGATTGTAGCTAAGCTCAAAGTAGGCAATGGTTATCAATACAAGGTTAAAAATAGTAAAGGAAACGTTTATTATGTGACAGCTAGTAATCAGTATGTCAGAGTTGAATGAAGAAATAGTGCCTCACTCGCTAAGGAGTGGGGCATGTTCATGTTAAAGTGAATATACAAAGGTTGTTTAACCAAGATTGTTAATGGAATACTTTTCCTTTTTAGGAAGAGGTGTCATAAATCGTTTATACTGCGCTACAATCATGATGCTTATTACTACTAGTAAGTACCAGGAACTAATTTTTCCGATATGGACAAAACTCCATGAAAATTGTTGATTAGGATATTGCCATGCCCCAAAGAAAGTAGCGATATTCTCTGCAACCCAAATGAAGAAGCCAATAAGGATAAATGAGATAGGCAACGGCATTTTATATGTTGTGTTCCGTACAATAAATTGTACATGAGTCTGTAAAAAGACAATAAATAATAGCAGTGTTAAAATCCAACGAAAATCTAAAATAAAATGATGCGTAAAAAAGTTTAAATAAATCATCAATCCAAGTGGTATTGTCCATATATTTTTGGGCCATCTATTCATTTTTAAATGAAATCTACGCCATGCCTGACAAATATAACTAGCGACACTTGCATACATAAAACCACTATAAAGTGGTACCCCAAGAACTTTTGACCACGCTTTTTCAGGATAAGACCACGAACCCAAATATACTTTATATACTTCTAGTAGTAATCCGATAACGTGGAAAATACATATCACTTTCCACTCTTTAAATGACTCCAAATTGGTTTTTAACATCAGATATTGCGTAATAAGACAGATTAGTAGAATAAAATCGTAGCGTGGTATGCCAGGTATAGAAATTATCTTGGACAAAGCAAGTGTCGCGAAAATAACCACTGGAAAAATGCATGATAAAGCCTGATGGTAACCGAAGTAAAAAAGGTCTATGATATATTTCATGTTCTCCCCTCTTCGTATTCATAAGGGTTATAATAGCCCTTACTTACATTAACCATAAGGACTATTTGTTTTATAACGTAATGCTAGTTGCTAATTCGCTTAATGAAGGAAACGATAGAAATAAGAAATATGGTGAGTACACCACTAAAAACAAATAGATAAGATAAATTAATTAAGAAGAACGGTTCAATTAAAGTACCATCAGGTTCCACACTTGAACCAATTAAGCTATAGATAACGAAACATATAGCACCCAACAAGATTGGTGTAGAAGCTAACAGATATTTCTTTTTCATCAAACATTCTCCTTTGTTATTATTTATTACAAACTAATTCTAAATCAAAAATATATGTAAATCAATTAAAATTTATTGATTTACAATAAGAATTTATTATTTAAATAGATTTCTTTCTGATTGCTTAAACATAAAGAAAGGCACCTCTTTTATATTTGGAGATGCCTTTCTTATTTACAGCTTTTTATGGAAAATAGCTCGATTTTGGATGGTAAGTTAGCTAGGAGTCTAAAATAATTTACCCTATTATTATTGAACTTTTGTTGGGGGATTTGTTGTCACATACGTTTGTGCGATAAAGTCGTGAATGGCACGTCTATCTTCTCTCACTCCTACCATGAAGGCGCTTACGATTAATCCTATTCCAAACGTAAGAATGTAAATAATTCCTGCTACAATATTTCTTAATATCATTGTTCCTATGCCAATTTTTCTGCCATCAATTCTTACAATACGGTTTCCCGCCATTCTCCTCCCTAGCGTGTATACCAAACAATAGGTGTTATCAGGCTATATATAAGCCCTAAATAATCAATAGGACGAATGGTTTCATTATCATAGAATACACCGTATAGAAATTGCGAAATAATTCCTGTCACTAAAAAAATAATAATAACATCTAAAACTCTTGCCAAGAATCTGTTTTGAAAACCTGCTGGATTGGTAATGTCGATAAAAACCTCTCCTCTCTATACAAAATTTATACGCTTTTTTTCATTAGGATGTTATGGAGAATGACTGTTTTCGTTAAAGCTTTATCTTGTATATAACTGGCAGTAAGACCCTCATTTCAAGCAATAGAGTGAAACCAATATAGAGAAGGGGGAGGTAAATAAGCTCCTCACTGATTGAGGTTTCACTTTATTGCTGCTTTTTTGTTTGAACTTTCTTTACCAGTTAAACCTAATGAATCTGCACTTTCTCCATTTTCAAATTGTAATGGTAGCACACCCATGTTTTTGTGTTCATATCCCAGCATTATAAACCGCGGTTATCTCAGATAAAATAAAATGTCCCTTTATAGATGTAATCATATGATTTCACCCTTTATGCATGTTAGCTGAAGAATGAATCAAAGTCTTATCGCAGAAGTCCATACTTAATCGTCTGTGTAAAATTTAGACCTTTAGCGAGCCACGGAATCCTCTAGCAGCATAGTAAGAGGATGCACCGTTGTGATACAGAAAGACATGCCCATAGCGATAATCACAAAAAAGGGCACCGCCGAGTTCTCTAATATCTGAGGGTGTTTGCACCCAACTTGACGTTTTCTTATCGAAATGTTCCAGCTGCTGTAACGCTCGATACTGTTCTTCTGTTAAAAGTTCAATACCCATGGCAGTTGCCATATCAATTGCATTATTCTCTGGTTGATGTTTTTTTCTTGCCTCTAGTGCTTCACGGTCATAGCAAACACTTCTGCGGCCCTTAGGGCTTTCGGTTGAACAATCATAAAAAATGTATTGGCCCTGCTCATGACCAACAACATCGGGTTCACCGCCAGTGCTTTCCATTTCATGAAGCGACCACAGTTTTTCCGCATTAGCTTCCAGCCTTGCTTGGACGTTAGCCCATTCGACACCTTGGTGACGGTGCATGTTTTTCTCAAACCGTGTTTTCAATGCTTTGAATAATCCTTCACGTTGTTCTACTGATAATTCTTTTTCATTGCTTTTTGTCATGTTCATTTCCTCCTAACTAAAACGGTTAAGATATGTATATTTGTTTTACAATAAACTGTTTAAAGGATTGTGTAAAGTCAGTTTACATTAAATTACAAGACTAAGTAAATGTATTTCCCTACAATTTGGAATTTTTCTTGAATGACTTTAATTTTCCTACACAAATTTTATCACACATATAACTGGCAGTGAGGTGCCGACTTCAAGTAAAAAATGAAACCAATGTTGGTAAGTGGGGGATCGACTGCCAGTAAGTGTCTGAATGGTTCAAAGTCCTTTAGGTCATACCCTTGTGGTACGAACAATCAGTGGAGAATAAACAAATCTCCACTGATTGATGATTCACCTTATTTGTAGCCCTCGATAACGAAAGTACTATTCTGAATACTTATAAACATCTGGTCTCAGGTTTTCAAAAATAGGAATGTTTTGCTGTTGTTCTGTTACCTTCTGTATATCGATTTCTGTTGTTAAGATTGTCTCTTGATTGCCTGCTTCTTGAATAATATTTCCATTTGGATCGATGACGATGGAATGTCCTGCGTATGTGTTGCCGACATGTTTTTCGTTATTCACGACACCTACACTATTACATGCAACGACATAGACGCAATTTTCTATAGCTCTTGCTTTCAATAATGTTCGCCAATGGTTTAAGTTTTTGGTGGTCCACTGGGCGACATAGAAAATGATTTTTGCTCCTTGAGACGCTGGGTAACGTGTGATTTCTGGGAAACGTAAGTCGTAACATATAATTTGAGTTGCCTTGATATCATTAATTTCAAATACTTCTGGTGCTTCATTTCCACCTGTTAAATAAAGCTGTTCATCTAACATTGGCACGAGATGTATTTTATCTTTTTGATAAATTAGCTTACCCGTTTTTGATACCACAAAGGCGGTATTATATATATTCTTATTGCGTTTGTTTGAAACGGAGCCTGCAATAATATTTACATGATGATTAGTCGCTAAATGTTGGATAAAAGGGAAACTTCTTGTTAAATCGACATCTGCATTTTCTGTTAAATGTTGTAAATCATACCCGTTATTCCACATTTCAGGTAGTATAACAACCTCTGTATCTGTTTCGAGTTTTTCTTCAAATAAGGCTTTGATACGATTTTCATTTTGTTCTACGTTGCCTTCTATAATCTCTAATTGAAATAATTGTATTTTCATTTTTATATCTCCTATTCATATGTAAATTTATAAATGGTATATAACTTGTCATTATATTTAACATCCTCACCATGTGAGGAAGATAGGATAGATGGTTTGATATCATCTATTACGCGCCCGCTATTAATATTTTCTTCCATATTAATTGTGAACTTTTTAATCGGTGGGTGTAGGGTCTTAGCATCAGAAATAAATAAGTCTCCAGTTATCAACACATTGTCATCTTTATGATGGTAAATGACATGGCCTGGAGCATGACCAGGTGTTTCATATACATCGAGGGGTAACGTGTTAATGACACTATCTTGAAAAGCCTCAACCTGATGTTCAACACCTGTTGTTTCCTTTTCTACTTTATTTGGATAGGGTATTTTTCCATTAATAAACGGAAGTTCATTCTTGTGTGAGTAAATAGGAATGTTTAATTCAGCTCGTAGATACTTAGCTCCATTGATATGATCCAGATGACCATGTGTTAGTAAAATACTTTTGGGAACACCTAAGGATTTTGCTGCTTTTAGCTGTATATGTGCGTATTCTTCCATCCCGGTATCAATGATGTAAACATCTTCACCATCCACTACGTACCATGTATTAATCTTGACTGGAATACCGACAACGGTTTCGTAGGTAAGTCTATAAATATGTTTAGAAATTTGGACGAATTTCAATTCATACACCTTCTCTTATTTATTTGATATCATAAATTTAACAAGATAAAAAGGTAGTAACAAGAAGGCACAATTTTGTAACTACCCATTGAGGTGAGGAAATGTCAGACTTTAAAAGCAGTCAATATGGTACTTGTACGTTAACTGTAAAGCATGCCTGTCCAATTGAATTAACGATGCATATCATTGGTGGTAAATGGAAAGGTATCATTCTATTTTTACTGTCTCAATCACCAATGAATTACAATGCGATACGCCGTGAAATACCAGGTGTTACTCAACGCATTCTTACACTACAGCTTAGAGATATGGAGAAAGATGGTATTATTGAAAGAGAAGAAACAAGCGATTACCCTAAGAAGGTAATATATTATCTAACAGCTCTTGGTGAGGATCTTATTCCAATAATAAAATCCATAGAGAAGTGGGGGAATGCTTATATGAGGAAGGAATTTGAATGAGGTTAAAAAAACGGGGAGTTGTTATGAATTTACAAAAGCCTCATTCTTATGTACAACTTGAGAAGATACCACACCCTAAATTTAGTGATATGCTCTCTGTCAAGTAGACAATAGATAAAACTAATATTTAGGGTGTTTTTTAAGGAGTGAGTTAATTTCATAATATAGAGCCCTTGGGGCTCAAGACTTTAAAGACATAAAAATTAGAGCACCTCCCCAAAT
>NZ_CANMAB010000101.1:0-15153 GCF_947495635.1 uncultured Virgibacillus sp.
GCTATTATTCCATAATAGCTACTAGAGGAAGCGTAAATCTGAGCATGTAGTGATAAGGACTGAGCGAATTTTGCTCAATTTTTCTTAATAAAATTTGCCTATGTGGATAAATATGGGTGTGTTGAGCCGCGTCCAGCTCCAGCGCCCTGAAACGAGGACTTCACGAATCTCCCTAATCTAAGTCATCATCGGCTTGCAAGCACACCGTGATTCCTTTATCTCCGTTGTCTCGCTTCTTTTGTTACGTTTCTAATCGGGCACTTGCGCTTTTGTTCAAAAATCATAGTAGCTAGAAACATAGAATAAGTTTCTAGCTTCTAATATGGTATAATTTACTATAGTCATTCAATTTCATAAGTGCTTGCTCCCACAGATAATCAAACAATTATCACATAAAGTGAAGCCAGTATGGATAAGAGGGAGATCAACTGCCAGTAAATGTCCGATTGGTTCAAAGGCATTTAGGTCATACCCATGTGGTACTAACAATTAGTGAGGGATATATAAAATCCCCACTGTTTATTAAAGGAGGTCATAAGATGTTAGAAAATAATGACGTTTTAAGAGGTGCTGAAGAATTTTATTTCGCTGGTAATCAGACAGGAGTATTGGTAATTCATGGGTTTACTGGTTCTACTCAAAGCATGCGATTTCTAGGTGAAAAACTAGCTGAGGCAGGATTTACAGTTTTTGGTCCTCGTTTAATTGGTCATGGTACAACTCCAGAAGATATGGAAAAAACGACGTATCACGATTGGGTTCAAACGGTAGAAGCAGGACTAGAAAAATTACAATCTACCTGCACCGAAGTCTATGTAACTGGACTTTCAATGGGAGGAACATTGACACTATATCTCGCAGAAAACCATCCAGAAATAAAAGGAATTATCCCAATAAATGCGGCTACTCATATGCCAGATATGAATAAGTATTATGACAAATTATCGCAAACTGACAAGCGATTTGTTGATGGGATAGGCTCTGATATTAAAAAAGAGAACGTTAAAGAGTTAGCATATGAACAAACACCAGTAAAATCGATGGGCGAACTCAAAAAATTAGCTGAAAAAGTAAGAGACCAGCTCCCGGCTATTGAGATACCTACCTTAATCTTTTCTTCGACTGTGGATCATGTGGTTCCACCAGAAAACTCACAAGAAATCTATCGATCTATATCATCAAAGGAACGTTCTATCATTTTATTGGAGAATAGTTATCATGTTGCGACATTGGATTTTGATAAAGAATTAATTGCTGAAAAATGTGTTGAGTTTATCCAACAAACCTAATAGGTACACGGTATACAAGGAATCACCAACAGTTCTGTCATGGTGATTCCTTCTTTGTAGTCAAGGAAATTATAAAATTAGCCCAAGTGGATAAAGAGGAGGATGTTGAACCACCGTCCAGCTCTAGCGACCATAAACGAGGCGACTTCGAAACGCCCTAATCTAAGGCATCATCGGCTTGCAAGCACACCGTGATTCCTTTATCTCCGCTGTCTCGCTTCTTTTGTTACGTTTCTAATCGGGCACTTGCGCTTTTGTTCTGTAATTAAGATAATGTGGGTATTCTCCGTATAATCCTGAAAAGCAAATATTGGTTTATATTTCCTAATCATTTACAATATTGTTAGAGAGGAGCTTGAAACATGGCGATAACCATAGGGTATATTGGATCTGAACACTCCGTAAAAACAGTTAAAACGATAGCGAGACAACATCCAACTATTCAAGTAAGAACTTATCTATATGGCAAGCCTTCGGAGATAAGTAAATTACACCGTCAAGCTGCAAAGGAGACAGACATTATATGTTTTTCTGGAATTGTATCTTTTTATTACCGTGATCGTAACTGTGAAAATAAACCATTTATCATAACACCTTTTCATGAATACATGATAGCTGCTTCTATCTTAACGTGTCTGATTAATTTTAATGCACGTATTTCCGAATTATCGATTGATTTACCTGACCGATCCATTTTGTTGGATATTCAAAACGATATAACATTTCAATTAAATCCACTACATGTGTATGATTATCAGTGGATATATAATGATTCACAAGAAAAAAAGCTATCAATTCAAGAGATAACAGCGTTTCATGAAACATTGTACATAGAAAAGCAAACAAAGATGGCAATTACAAGTATTCATTATGTTTATGATTTACTGAAAAAAAGGAATGTACCTGTCATTTATATGGTTGATACGGAAAGAAACATAGAGGAGATACTATATGAAGCAAGTAAACGAGTACTATTTTCTCAATTACAAGACGGGATGCTATCTATATTATATATTTCACTTAAAGATAAGACACCTCTTACTTTAAAGCAATTTGAAATCATAATGAATACCATTAAACCTTTACCAGGTATCGAATATTCGATAAAGAGAAAAGATAAGCTTATTTGTTATACGACAAGAGGAACCATTGAGGATTTTCTATTAACTAGGTCTAATCTTGAGTGGATAACGCAGCTTGAGTCAGACTTGGAACAAAGCTTTGCTTTTGGTGTTGGTTATGGAAAGCAGCTTTTTGAAGCGGAAGAAAATGCATTGTTAGCATTACAAACTGCTATTAATGGTATGGGGAGCAATGGTTATGTAGTCACTGATAACAAAGAACTTATCGGGCCGGTTTTTGGAGAAACTCGCCGTGAAAAGATTAGAACAACAGATCAGTGGTTACATCATGTTATTAATAAAACGAATACAAATTTAAGGACAATGCAACGATTCTTTACTTTTTTGAAGGTACATCAGTTTGGATTCTTTTCAGTTCGTGAATTAGCAATATTTTCACAAGTGTCCATTCGCACTTCAGAACGATTTGTTAAACGCTTGTATGAAGCTAGGTTAGTAGAAATCATTGGACAAGAGCAAGGGCTTAAAAAGGGTAGACCGCGCAATGTTTACAAGGTTTCCGAGGAGCTAGAAATAGAGATAAGGAAACGGGTTTAGTTGAAAACTAATCCGTTATAAATTTTCGGAAAATTTGACAAGTAATAAAAATTCCTTTATTTTTATATTTAACGACATATTAACGACGTTATAAGCTTGGAGGATAAACGATGAAAATTACAAAAGTAGATATTCATAAAATAGAGTTACCATTAAAAGAACCTTTTATTATTTCGTATGCAAGATACGATGTCATGCCAGCAATTATTGTAAAAGTGTATACAGACAATGGTCTGGTTGGATATGGTGAAAGCTTGCCAGACGAACATGTAACAGGGGAGTCCGTGCACAGTGTATTGGCAGCTCTAAAGTATCAACTAATTCCAGCTATATTAGGTAAAGATCCTAGGAATATACAACAGTTACATACCACAATGGATGGCGAGTTAGTTGGAAATGGGGCTGCTAAGGCAGCCTTGGATATTGCCTGCTATGACTTATTAGGGAAATATAGTAATCTACCAATCTATTCGCTATTAGGTGGAAGAAAGCATGAGGACCCGACCATACCTATGGTGCTTAGTATCCTAGAACCGAATGTACTTGCTAAACAAGCCAAGGAAGCAATACGAGATGGATATCATGAAATTAAAATGAAATTAGGTGTTGATTTTGAAGCAGATATAGAGCGAGTGCGAGCCGTACGTGAGGCGGTAGGTCCTAATATATTAATTCGTATCGATGTTAATCAAGGATGGGGTAGTATTCAAGTAGCTAAACAGATGATTGAGCGCTTATCTGAATTTCGAGTAACGTGGATAGAACAGCCTATTAAGGCAATGGATGTATCCTTATTTCGATCATTAAAAGAAAGCTCTAATACGCCTTTAATGGCAGACGAAAGTATGGTGTCACCGCAAGACTTAAGAACCTTGATAGAGCATCGTTCAGTGGATTATATCAATATTAAGCTAATGAAATGTGGAGGTATCTATCCGGCTTATCAGCTTGCTACACAGGCGTCATTGTTTGGAATAAAATGCCAAATAGGTTCGATGGTCGAATCAAGTATCGCATCTTCTGCAGGCTTTCATGTAGCTCTAGCAAAGGAAAATATTATTTCAACTGAGCTTTCAGGTCCGACAAAGTTCACAACAGATATTGGAGATTTAACTTATTCACTTCCTAAAGTGAATATGACAGATCGACCTGGTTTAGGTATACATATCAAAGAAGACACGCTATTTCATTTAAGTAAAGCGTTTGAAGAGGTGATCATTTGATATGAAGAAGAAATGGAGGATTCCTCACACGTATGCAATCATATTTTCAATTATTATTATGGCTGCAGTTGCTACGTATCTCATTCCTGCTGGACAATATGAACGAGGTGAAGTAGGCGGGAGAGAAGTTGTAGTAGAAGATAGTTATCAACGGGTAGAGCAAACCCCTATCACCTTTTTTGAAGTGTTTACCGCAATTCCACAAGGAATGGAAAAAGGTGCTCAAATTATCTTTTATATCTTTCTTGTAGGTGGAGCGTTTGGCTGTATCAGAGCTACTGGAGCAATTGATTCGGGCATTAATAAATTAGTTTATAGGATGGAAGGCAGGGAAAGGCTTCTTATTCCAGTCATTATGCTTATATTTTCGATTTTAGGATTCACCACAGGAATGTCTGAAGAAAGTATCATATTTGTTCCAATTGGGATAGCAATTGCGCGTGCACTTGGATATGACACAATTGTGGGGACAGCAATGATTACGCTTGGTGCTGCTAGTGGATTTATCGGTGGTATGATGAACCCGTTTACAGTAGGAGTAGCACAAGGAATTGCAGAAGTGCAAATTTTCTCAGGATTCCTCTTTCGGTTCGTTGTATATTTATTTATATTATCCATTGCAATTTGGTATGTAATGCGTTATGCGAGAAGGGTTAAGCTTGATCAACGGATATCTGTAATGTATGACATTGATATACAGACAAAGCAATACGATACTGCAACGGAGCAAAATAAAATAGCTATGTTCAACTTCCGCCACGGTTTAGTTTTACTCGCGCTTGGAGTCGGTGTATTCATCAATATGTATGGCGTATTTAATTGGGGATGGTTTTTAACAGAACTAGCTGCATCATTTATCATTATTGGTTTATTCTCTGGGATTATTGGTGGATTGGGCATTAATAAAACCTTTGCTTCCTTTGTTGATGGGATGAAAGTTGTTGCATTTGGTGCATTAATCGTAGGTTTTGCAAGAACCATTCTTGTAGTGATGGAAAATGGAGTCATCATCGATACAATTATATATGCATTATCTAACGCCATTTCTAATCTGCCAGATACACTGAATGTCCTTGGAATGTATGTGGTGCAAATTATTCTTAATTTCTTTATTCCTTCTGGTAGTGGTCAGGCTGCAACAACTATGCCTTTGATGGTTCCACTATCAGATATATTGGGTATTGAAAGGCAGGTAGCTGTACTCGCCTATCAATACGGTGATGCGATAAGTAATTCTATAATCCCTACTTCTGCCGCGTTAATGGGGTACTTAGCAGTAGCGGGAATCCCGTATGAAAGATGGGTCAAGTTTGTTTGGAAGCTAATATTAATCTGGCTATCTATTGCTGCAGTTGCATTAGTGATTGCGGTTATGATTGGAATAAGCTAATCAACAAGAGGAATTGGGACATAATAAAAACAATCCATTGTAAGAATGGATGATGTCTCTGGAAATATACGTAGGCGCCAGGTAAAAGCGATGTATATTTTCCAGAGTGGTTTAGTTGTACTCCATTATTTAGTTGTACGTTTATTCCTTAATTAGAATTACTTTGACGTTGCCTTTTATGCTATCTCGTTTTTCATTTTTGTTTTATTTACCTTAGAATGATACATATGAAATAGACCAATAGCTACTAAGATAATTACTGCACAGATGAGATACAGATTAGAGAATCCAATAGCTGTTACAACAATTCCCCAAATAAAGGACCCTGCAGCAATACCTGAATCATATAATATAAAGAAAGTAGATGTAGCATGCGAGCTTCTGTTATTTGGAGCAGCTTGAATTGCCATTGTTTGAAAACTTGGTAATAAAGTTCCATAACCTAGACCGATTAACGCAGCAGATAGTAGTAGCATCCAAGGTGTATTAGTGATGCTCAATGATACAAGTCCAATAGCAAAGAGAAATAAACATGGGAGTATCACAAATTTAGGACCTTTCGAATCAAATGATCTTCCGAGATATGGTCTTGATAATAGCATGACTGCTGCAAAGACGACGAAGAAATAACTCGCTGTAGAAGCAAGTCCTAAGCCGTTAGCGTATACGGAAATAAAGGACATCACACTAGCGTAAGCCAGCGCAACTAAGCTACTTATTAATGCAATTGGCATTGCTTTCATTTCTATAAAATCATGAATCGTTAACCTTTGCTTGATTGCTTTCGGAGCAACTTTTTCTTTAGGAACGTTAACCATCGCTGAATTCATAATAGCCACGATCATTAGTATTCCTAAAATTATAAATAAGTTCTGAAAGCTCGTATATTGTAATAAGGTTAAACCTATAAATGGACCGATGACAACGGCTAAGTTCATTGCCATAGCAAAATATCCAAGTCCAGCACCGCGGCGTGATGGTGGAATAATGTCGGCAGCAATCGCCCCTGTAGCAGTAGTAATAATACCAAAAGATAACCCATGGATGAATCGCAATGCTAATAATGGCATGAAGGCATCAATAATTAGATATAAAAACGAGGTGACTGCGAAGATCGTTACACTTATTAATAGTCCCCTTTTTTTCCCTGTCTTGTCTAATAGCTTCGCAGAAAAAAGGCGGACGATAATCGCTGCCAATAACATGGCGGTTACAACTAAACCACCTTCTGCTTCTGTACCACCTAAATTGTCAATCACATAGATAGGAAGAGTTGTCATTAACGTATAAAAGGATAAGAAAATGAGGAATTGTGTCATTGAAATACTTATAAAACTTTTTGTCCATATTTTTGGTTCTTGACTCATAGGTTGTTCTCTCCTGTTGCTAATTTAGTTAATAATGTATATAGTTGTACTTTTTCATCGTACGTTAGACTTGCTACCATATCGTTATCAAATTGATCCATTGTTTCTCTAACAATAGGTATCTTATTGCTAGCATAGTCGGTTAATTCGATAACGCGCTCCCGTTTATCTGTGCCTTGTTTCCGAGTAATCCAGCCGCTTCTTTCCAAACGAGATAATGTCCTTGTTACAGTAGGTGCTTCGATATTTAAGTATTTCCATATTTCTGTCTGTGTCATAGGACCAAAACGATCAATACAAAAAATAATGGACCATTGGGATGCAAATAACCCATGGTCACTAAGCCGATTGTTCATCTCTTTTGTGAAAAATCGAAATCGTTGGTTTAGTAAATGGAGCAAATCTCGATTCATTAATTCTTTCAATTGTATCACCTCATATATTTACCTAGGTAAATAATATACTTGATCATTCTATACTTTTTGTATGTATTTGTAAAGCTTAGTAATTTGATATGAATGATTACCTAACTCTTCCAATCATACTGTTGAACATTTTTCTCTGTTTCGATAACTCTATAATGGAATAAAATATCAGATTATGAGCCGTCACTTGCAGTCAACGCTTTAGCTATCTGTGAGTCCATACCATTAACCACGAAAGCAGCAGATGTTGCTGTTTTGTGGCAGTCGACGGCTCAATTTTTTTTCCTTCCGCTATAAAGGGTTTTTAGAATCCATATCTCCAAGCTTTACTAAATAGATATAAAATCTGATCAAGGGGGTATCTATATAGGGTAACTGGAACATACCTCATTCTAAATTCAAACCTATTTATTCATGATAAAAAGGCACCAATTGCTCCTACATATGGGCCATTATCGAGAAATATGGGTTCATATGGAAGCATGGCTTGAAACTCGGATAATACCTTTTTTAACGGTTTGTTATACGATAAGGTACTACCAGTAAACACGATTTTATCCGTTTGATTGGCCATGGCTGCTTGTGACGCCAACAGAATCGTACTTTCACCAATTAATTGTGTAAGACTAGCCAGATAATCAGCAGAAGTGGCTTCATTTGCCTGCTGGACTTTACCAAAGTTGGCAGCTGTTAAATTCCTTTCAAGAGGTGATTCCGTGGATGTATAAATATCGTTTACCAATACATCACTATTTTTATGATTGCCGATCTGACTCAACTGAACAAGCTCATTATAGTCAGATTTACCGCTTAATAGATAGCCAAGTCCCATAAAGATACCTCCACCAATTCCACTCCCGAATAGACGAGTGAAATTATTTCTGCTCACTAAAAAATAAGAGGTTCCAGTACCAATACTTACGAGGATATATTTTTCTAGTAAAGTCTCTTTTTCTTGTTGTAATAGATAATTTGTAATTTTTTATACAAGAGTGAGAGTCTTATAAAATCAAAATTTTTAACGTTTAAAAAGGTCATAAAAAAATTTAAAAACGTTCGTAAACAACAATACATCATTACGTTCGTTTGTTATAATTAAAAGGGAGGAGGTTCTCAATATTAAAAAGATTTGGGTATATTAGAGTTTCGAATTAAGCTCAAAATGTAAATTGATAACATGAGAAGAGAATCTACAAGTGAGAGAGCTGTCTTTTTCGACAAACTGAGAGGTAAAAATTATAAAAGGCCACAATATCAATTATTAAAACAACTCGTAAGGGAGAATGACGAAATAGTATTCGACTATATTACCAGGGTGGGTAGATCTATGAATGAAACATTAAAAAATGGGTAGTTTGTAGAAAATGGGGCATAATTAAAATCTTTAAAAGAACTAATGATTAATACATCTGATCAAGAGGACGAAATAATAAAACAAGCTATCCAAAAAGTGATTTTAAATGTATTAGCTGCGTTTACAGAAAAAGAAAGATTGGATATTAAAACAAGGCAAGATGGAAGAATAGAAGGGGAAAAAGCCAAAGGAAAACACTTAGGACGATCAAAAGCTACGGTTACACCGAGGGGAAACAAGCTTTTGATTCATGGATTAACAATGAGATTACAGCTGTTGGGATCATTGGTCGTTCTATAGTATCTAAGACTACTTTTTAAAGAGCTAAATGCAAGGGATGAGAGTTAGATGCAAATCTATATCTACATTATTCAAAAAATATGGTAGCCTATATTCCTTTAGTAAGAAAGCAGATATTCATAGTATGTCGATCTATAATTTTTATTATATTCTTAAGTATTGCGTTTGTATTTGGCATTTAATTTTTGTAGGAAATGGCAATCGACATTATAAGTATGGAAGTATTTATATATATTCAGACCCATGGTAACTTGACAAGGTGCCTCTGTGGTAAAGGTGAAAGGCAATTGGGCAAGGTGTGTCCTTGGTTGGCTAATTAGCAACCATAATCAATTCTCCATGTGAGTTGTATTTATGCAGGATTTAATTGCATACGCCCGATTGCCAAAAAGGTATATTTTTTTGCTTATATACATAGTCACAATTTATATCTATTTCTTTCAGTAATTGATTTATTACTATTTAAAAATTAGATGCACATTTAATTCCTAGTATTTTCGCCAGCGGTTTACGACCTCTTCGTCTAAAGTCTCGATAATTGCAAAGACTGCGCCTTCTGTTAAGATAGAATCAGTACTGGATATAGCATTGTAAACTAATGATGTGTTAGGAGATTCTATACCACCAGTTATCAGAGCAAAACGGATTAGAGATTAATACATAAAAAAGGAGAACAAGATGAGAAAAAAACTGTATGTATCTTTATCGGTTTTATGTGCAGTAAGTGTGTTTATAATGAGTAGTGTTTTTCAAAGTATGGCACATTGGGGAAAAGGTCTAACCTGGTATTGGGTTGGAGTTACCTTTACTTGTTTTATTTGGTTATTGGGCATCATTTTCTTAGTTATAGCGACTAGGAAATCAAACGTAAAAGAAAAATCAATATTTGGTCTATCAATAATGGGGATAGTATCGTTTATTATGTTGATTTGTGGTTTTTGCTGGGTTGCTTTTGTAATTATGGCAGGTCTATCTGGAATGTAATTATCTATTATCTATCTTTTAACAAGTAGGTACGATTATTTATGAAAATATCTCCTTTATTTACCATTCTTATAGTATAATAATGTTTAAATGGAAAATAAAGGAGATTACAAGATGAAGAAAAAATTAATTATTGTTGCATCCCTGTTTTTGATTGCCTTTTTATTTAGTACTTCTTCGGTTTTTGCAAGTAATGAGAATGAATATGATTTACATCAAGAAAGTCTTAAATTAAATCAAGAAATTGAAAAAATATTAGAAGACGTCCCTGATTTAGAAGTTCCGGAGGAAGAAAATGAAATAAGTACATTTATGTCATCATCTTCTTATAAGCCAAGAGCTGGCGATATCTTGTATACTCCGAGTACACAATGTAAAAATGATAAGAATATTTGTAAGGGAATTACTGGACATGTAGGTATTGTTAGTATTACTGGATCAAATGTTTACCATATAGCAAATAAGAAATCTAAGCCTAAATCTATTAAAAAAGCAACATGGTTTAAAAATTATAAAAAAACAACTGTTATTAGGCCTAATAGTAAAAGTAAAGGGGACAAAGCAGCTAGATGGGCCTATAATCATTACGTAAAAGGAAAGGGTAAAAATAAAAGCTATAAAGTAACTTTTAGTAGATCTACTGGTTTGAAAACAACTTATTGTAGTTTAATACCTTGGCAAGGATATGCTAAAGGAGCTAATCATTATATGGGAAGTGAATTCGGTGGTTATATGCTTCCACAATATTTTGTTGTAGATGCAAAATCTTATGGTATGAAAGTACATGGAAAAATAGGATATTAAAACACCTAACCTAAAGTCTTAGGGGCTGCCATCAAGGCAACATTTTTTTATAAGAACAGCCAATCTATTACCAGGGTTCTAACGGGGGTCTCGTCAACATTTCAGATATATTGTACAAGCAAGTTTTGAAGAGAAAAATAAGTTAATTCTGTAAGCTAAGGAGGATTCTTCGGCCTATTTTATATTGAATAAGAGGGTCAACGTCATCACGTTTTTAAAAAAGTTAGGGCGACTAGAAGTTTTTGTTACATGATAAAGATAATGTCAATCTAACTTGGGCTTGTCAAGATAAAGTGTGTAAGTACAAACTTATTCCATGTATTTTAAAGCCCTTTCTTTCAGAATTTCGTGGTGGAGGAGTTGGTTCATAACGATGGACCACTTTTGGATATAACCGCCTTCCCACTTTGTTTCAAGTTCTTTTACGCGTAAATATAACACTTTTAACAGAGCGTTCTCGTTGGGGAATGCTCCTTTTTTGGTTACTTTACGATAGCTGGAGTGAATACCTTCTACGGCATTTGTTGTATACATGATTTTCCGAATCGCACTACAAAAAGTGCTCTACATGAGAGGAATAGCGTTCCCATACATCAATGGCTGGGTAAGAAGATCATTGTTGTTGAAAGGTTGCAAAGGCGCTGTGACATGCTTTTAGACTGGATGCTGCATATGCTTTTCGTAAAGTAGCTGTGAAAGGTTTGTAGTCTTTGCTTGGTACAAATTTAAGCGAATTTCGAATAAGATGAACGATACATCGTTGGACTGTTACTGTTGGGAATATGGCACGAGCACCTTCTTCGATTAAATAAGTCGACAAATAAGCATACATACTTTCACTTTTTCCCTACACGAACGTATGTTAAATCTCAAACAATCACAGCTAATTGTTCGTCTTGATTAAATTGGCGTTGTAATTCATTCTTTATGGGGGCTTCGTTACACGTTAATTTATGTGGTTTGTACTGCGCCACTGTGTAGTTTGAAACAAGTCCCATTTCATGCATGAATTGACCAATACGACGGCGTGATACTTGTTTTGGTTCTGATAAGTTAGCTAACGCTTTTTTGAGTTTGCGAGTTCCGTAATTATTACGACTTTCTTTAAATATACGAGCAATTTCATTATTAAGCTTCTTATCTTTTGCTTTCCTTTCCTTTCTCGCTTACTACTTAAATCGATATGATAGTAATAGGTACTTTTTGGAATTTGTAGGACGTTACACATTGCTGATACCGAATATTTGTGAGCGTTATTTCGAATCATATCTATTTTCGTCCCATGATCAGTGCTGCTTGTTTTTTAGTAAGACTTGGTATTTTATATGCTTAGTCGTATTTATACCTTTAGGTGCAAATATCATTCTCCATCATTAATCGTTGATTTTCCTTACGTAATCGAGCAAGTTCGTTTTCCTCTTCAGGAAGATTATCCTTGGCGGCAAATGAACCTGTTTCTTGATGATTTTTTATCCAACTAATGCAGAAGGCGTGATGTCATACTCTCTTGTAATATTTGCACGCGATTTGCCGTTTTCATAGAACTTCACTAATTGCAGTTTAAATTCTGGTGTAAAAGTTCGACGTTGACGAGCCATCGTAGCATGCTCCCTTCAGTTATTAATCTAAGTTTACAAGCCCTCATTTTATCTGTCCAACTTAGTGTAGTCTGTCCACACTCCCTCTAACACCATTAAAGGTTTACCGAAGCCTTTTTCGGTTAGAAACTGTCCCAGCCCCTTAAATGCTATCAATAAAATTACCGAATAGGAAAATTGAAATAGATATTGCTGAAATTAAAAGAGTAATAACTATTACGGATAAGTTTATTATTGTAGACTTTCCCTTTTTTGTTCTAAAGGTCCCTAATATAACTATAACAAATGAAGCTAAAGAAATTGCAACAGTTATAATGAGGGGGTGTACTTCTAGTTTATTAACAGAAAAATCGTGAAATCTCTGCTAAAGGTAGAAAATAAAAAAAGTAATATACTTATAGTTAATCCTATGGTGCTAAAAAATGTTGTATTGTATTTAATTTTATTTTTTCATTTTGATTCATTCCCCTTCGTAAGATTATTATTATTAAGGATGTTATAATCCATTTTCGTTCATGATAACTTTATAAGCCAAAAGTCCTTTCTTTAAACAAGAAATTTTTAATCCATTGCAGCTTATATCGATTTTTGTAGAAAATTCTGATTTATGTATGTGTTTATACCTATAATTGGATTTGAAGTTAGTTTTTAATTCAAGGCTTAAAACTATTATACTATTACAAAAATAGTATAATTTTCAGATTTTAACAGAGGGTCAATTTGTTACTATAGTATCAAAGAGGGAGTAAATAAATGTTAATGATAGATAAGTAATAATACGAAAGGATAGTTGGTCGTGAAAAAACGATTACTATGGGGCGTTAGTATTATTCTCTTTACAACGGGTGCAACTTGGCATATGAGTGCTTCGGCTGATCGAGGAAAGGAACATTGGTTAACAGATTACTTTGAAACGGTTGAAGGAATCAACCAGTGGTTGAAAGAGAAGAGTTTAAGTGTAAAGCGATCTCTTCTTGAAGAAAAAGAACAAACGATTAAGAACAAAGCAGATCGGTTAACACAGCTATCCAAACGTGTTAGTTCCAAAAATAAAAAGGAGATTAATCAATATTTACAATCTTATTACGTCCGTTTACAAGAATCAAAGGAGAACCTAGAGGGTGACGTATTGAAAGCCTATGAGGTTAGAAAAAAATCGGAGATTCATACGGAGATTAAGGAAGATGTTACTTCATCTTTACAAACTTGGTTATATGATTAGGGATCTATCATATGATTTCTATCAAATATAAAAGAAAAGAAGGGGAGTATGTAGAATGAAGCTAGGTTTACGTACACTAAAAGGAAAGATAGCTGCTGGTATTATTGGTGTTGGTGTTTTATCTGGTGCGGGGATAGTATTTGCTAATACGGATGCAGGATCAGCATTACGTGAATGGTACAATGCTATGTTTAATGATTCGGTGGAGAGAATTGAAGACGAGGTAACTGCTTATGGAGAGGGAAAATTACCGGAGCTTGAGGCTGAGTATGAGCAGTTAAAAAGTGATGCCTCTCTCGATATTGATTTAACAAGAGTAGAAGAAACAAATGCTTCGTTAGAGGAAATCGTTGCGACAAAGCTAGAGCATATCGAGTCACTTGATAGCGAAGCGCAGCAGATACTAGAAGATATGGGATTGCAATTTTATAATGTTTTAATTGATGGTTATTTAGAAATTGAACGTTTACAAGAAGAAGGTTTAAATTATGCTACGGAAGATTTAACAGCATATACTGGAGAAGTTGGGCAATCAGCAGTTAATCAAGTAACTACAGACTTAACAGAGGCTAAAGAAACAGCTGTAGCTGAGCTAGAGGCAGCTGTGCAAAATGCACAAGAGCAACTAGAAGCAGAATTGGCTTCAAATGAGGAAATTACAATTAGGAACTTAAAAAATCAAGTCGATTGGGCTATTGAAGATCTTCGTGAGTTAGTAACGGAATTATTAGCAGGATTAGTTGAAGAACAACAAGTTATTATTACGGAAACAGCACAGGCTCTTGAAGATGAAGCAAAAGCAGCTCTTGATGAAGTTATATCGGGTATTCATCAATAATTATCTATTCTGTTGAAATAGATAGATGCTAAGGAGGGAAAGCAGTTGTTAAACAGAATCCAAACTCGAAAACAAAAAAGGCGCCAAAGCCGAATAAGAATAGTGATCATTGTAATTATATCTGTAACCTTAATGGGAGGAAGTTTTACAGCTGTTTTCGCTGATCAAGACATTAATGGTTTACTTACTAGTTGGTTTCAACAGAAAAAAGATGAATCTATTGAAAAAATAGATGCTGCTATCTTAGCAGAGCAACAACAACAAACAAAGCGTTTGGAAGAAGCATTAAAAGTAGAAATTGCGAAAGCTGAACATAGACTGGATGAAAAGGTAGAGAATGAGATTTTAGAGCGAACAAAGGCTTTGCAGCAATATTCAAATCAGCTTATCCAGTCCATGAAAGAAAGCAAAACGAAAGAATTGGATCAAGCCATACTTTCAGAGCTTGATCAAATCGTCCAAGAGGCAAAAGCTAAAATGGAGAATATAAAAGATACTCCAGCAACGAATGAAGAGAGTAATACGCAACCATAAGTAATGGAAAAAAATCCTGCTGAATGAGAGGCCACTGAAAATCTTATGATTTTTCAGTGAAACTTGAAGTTTGTTATAAAAAAGACGACTCAAATTCTTTTTTAAAAATTTAGAGTCGTCTTTTTACTAATTTATCTATTATATTT
>NZ_CANMAB010000102.1:0-14998 GCF_947495635.1 uncultured Virgibacillus sp.
ATTCCATAATAGCTACTAGAGGAAGCGTAAATCTGAGCATGTAGTGATAAGGACTGAGCGAATTTTGCTCCGTTTTTTTAATTTTTATATAGAAACATTGGTTATAAATATTTTAATGGTAATGATTATAATACAGTTTTTAATATGTAATATAACAGAGGGGAGGTAAATGCCATATAAATCACTAGCCATTATTAGGCTGTTTTAAAAATAAATTAATAAAAACAAAGTGTTTGACCAACTGAAATAATTAAGCTAGAATTTACATGAAAAGAAATTGTACTAATGATTTTTGCTTTATTTATGTAACAGATAAATGTGAAAGTAGCTTTGATTAATCTAAAACGGAAAAGGGTACATAGTTAATAGCAAAAAGTACAGATTTTTTTCGTATTTTGGGTACGCTAGAAATGACAATACCAATAAGGATATAAAGAAAGGAAGAGGTGAACTATTTTGAAACACGTATTAGAAAGTGTTGAAAGTCAGTTCGAAATGTTCCAAATTCTTAACGAAGATGGAAAGATTGTCAATAAAGATGATATGCCCGAACTATCTGATGACGAATTAAAGGAACTAATGCGTAGAATGGTATACACTCGTGTGTTAGATCAGCGTTCTATTGCTTTAAATCGTCAAGGGCGTTTAGGATTCTATGCACCAACTGCTGGTCAAGAAGCTTCTCAATTAGGAAGTCAATTTGCATTGGAAAAGGATGATTTTCTTTTACCAGGATATCGCGATGTTCCACAATTAATCTGGCAAGGATTACCTTTATACCAAGCTTTCCTATTCTCAAGAGGTCATTTTCATGGTAATCAAATGCCTGAAGGTGTAAATGCAGTTAGTCCACAGATTATTATTGGAGCACAATATGTACAAACTGCTGGTGTAGCTCTAGGTATTAAAAAACGTGGTAAGAAAGCAGTTGCTGTAACTTACACTGGTGATGGCGGTACATCACAAGGGGACTTTTATGAAGGAATAAACTTTGCTGGTGCATATAAAGCGCCTGCTATTTTCTTTGTACAAAATAACTACTTCGCGATTTCAGTACCTGTTGAAAAGCAAACAAATGCTAAAACGTTGGCACAAAAAGCTGTAGCTGCTGGTATTGAAGGAATCCAAGTAGATGGAATGGATGTACTTGCTGTTTATGCTGTAACTAAACACGCTCGTGAACGTGCTATTAATGGTGAGGGCCCAATGCTTATTGAGACATTAACATATCGTTATGGTCCACATACGATGGCTGGAGATGACCCTACACGTTATCGTACAGATGATTTAGATAACGAATGGGAGAAAAAAGATCCACTTGTTCGCTTCCGCAAATTCTTAGAAGGTAAAAATCTATGGTCTGAAGAAGACGAAAGCAAAGTAATTGAAGAAGCAAAAGAAGAGATCAAAAAAGCTATCAAGCAAGCTGATGAGTATCCAAAACAAAAAGTAACGGATTTTATTAGCAATATGTATGAGGAACTTCCATATAACCTTCAAGAACAAATGGAAGAATACAAAGAAAAGGAGTCGAAGTAAATCATGGCACAAATGACAATGATTCAAGCAATCACGGATGCATTACGCACAGAATTAAAAAATGATGAAAATGTGCTTGTGTTCGGAGAAGATGTTGGTCAAAATGGTGGCGTATTCCGTGCTACTGAAGGACTGCAAGCTGAATTTGGCGAAGATCGTGTGTTTGATACACCGTTAGCTGAATCTGGCATTGGTGGTCTTTCAATTGGACTCGGTTTACAAGACTATCGACCAGTACCAGAAATTCAATTCTTCGGCTTCGTATATGAAGTAATGGACTCTATTAGTGGACAAATGGCACGTATGCGCTATCGTTCTGGTGGATCACATAGTTCACCAATTACAATTCGCTCACCTTTTGGTGGTGGAGTACACACTCCAGAGCTACATGCTGATTCTTTAGAAGGATTAATTGCACAACAACCAGGAATCAAAGTAGTAGTTCCTTCAACTCCATATGATGCAAAAGGTTTGCTGATTTCAGCTATTCGTGATAATGATCCAGTGCTATTCCTAGAACATATGAAGCTATACCGCTCATTCCGCGGAGAAGTACCTGAGGAAGAATATACAATCGACTTAGGAAAGGCTGAAGTTAAGCGTGAGGGAACAGATGTTACGCTTATTTCCTACGGTGCCATGGTACACGCTTCATTGAAGGCAGCAGAGGAATTAGAAAAAGATGGTGTACAGGCTGAAGTTATCGACTTACGTACGATCTCACCTCTAGATATTGATACCATTATCGAATCTGTTAAGAAAACAAATCGTGTCGTTGTTGTCCAAGAAGCACAGCGTCAAGCAGGTATTGCTGCAAATGTTGTAGCTGAGATTCAAGAGCGTGCAATTTTACATTTAGAAGCACCAGTATTACGTGTTGCAGCTCCAGATACAGTATATTCTTTCTCAGCAGCAGAAGAAGTATGGTTACCAAACCATAAAGACATCGTAGAAAAAGTAAACACTGTAATGAATTTTTAATAAGAGATAGGAGGTAATACGAATGGCATTTGAATTTAAACTTCCAGATATTGGTGAAGGAATTCATGAAGGCGAAATTGTCAAATGGTTCGTAAATGAGGGCGATGACATCAAAGAAGATGATGTATTGTGTGAAGTCCAAAATGATAAAGCTGTCGTAGAAATCCCTTCTCCAGTTGAGGGTACAGTAAAAAAACTCCATGTGGATGAAGGAACGGTAGCTGTTGTAGGAGATGTACTAATAACGTTTGACGCAGAAGGTTATGAATCAGAAGATTCAGCTTCTGAAGATAATAAAGAAGAAGCTCCTAAAGAAGAAGAAAAACAAGAAACAGCAGCTGATAAAAAGCAAGATACTACAAATGATGGTAGCGACAAACGAGTGATCGCAATGCCTTCCGTTAGAAAATATGCGCGTGATAACGATGTGAATATCTCAGAGGTTACTGGTTCTGGGAAAAATGGCCGTATTTTAAAAGAGGATATTGATAGCTTCCTAAGCGGTGATCAGCCTGCTAAAACTTCTGAAGAAGCTAAAGAAACGAAAAAAGAAGCTTCTGCACCTACGGCTACAACTGCTGTGACTGAAGGTAACTATCCTGAAACACGTGAAGCGATGAGTGGAATTCGAAAAGCTATTGCTAAAGCAATGGTTAATTCGAAAACGAAAGCTCCGCATGTTACGTTAATGGACGAAGTTGACGTTACAGAATTAGTAGCACATCGCAAGAAATTTAAAGCTGTAGCTGCGGAGCAAGATATTAAACTAACTTACTTGCCATATGTAGCGAAGGCACTTGTATCTGCTTCTAAGAAATTCCCGATTTTAAATGCTGCGGTGGATGATGAGACAAATGAAATTGTTCAGAAGCATTATTATAATATTGGAATTGCAGCTGATACAGAAAAAGGACTACTTGTTCCGGTTGTAAAAAATGCTGATCGTAAATCTATTTTTGCTATTTCTAAAGAAATTAATGAATTGGCAGAAAAGGCTAGAAGTGGTAAACTATCACCTGAAGAGATGAAGGGTGCTTCAAATACAATTACAAATATTGGTTCTGCAGGCGGACAATGGTTTACGCCGGTATTAAATTATCCGGAGGCAATAATTCTAGGAATCGGCAGAATTGCTGATAAACCAATTGTTCGAGATGGAGAGATAGTAATTGCACCGGTACTCGCATTATCATTAAGCTTTGATCATCGCATTGTTGATGGTGCAACTGCACAGTTAGCGCTAAATCAAATTAAGCGATTATTAAGCGATCCACAATTAATTATGATGGAGGCGTAGGTTATGGTTGTAGGAGATTTCCCAATTGAAGTAGATACGTTAGTTGTTGGAGCTGGACCAGGTGGCTATGTTGCTGCCATTCGAGCTGCACAATTAGGTCAAAAAGTTACAATTGTTGAAAAAGGTAACCTCGGGGGAGTTTGCTTAAATGTTGGGTGTATCCCATCAAAAGCATTAATTCAAGCAGGACATTTAACAGAACATGCTTATGGAAATGAACAGTTAGGTATTAAAACAGAGAACGTAACTGTAGATTTTACTAAAGTCCAAGAATGGAAGGGTACTGTTGTTAATAAATTAACATCAGGAGTAGAAGGTCTGTTAAAAGGTAACAAAGTAGATATTATCAAAGGTGAAGTTTACTTTGTGGATAAAAATACAGCAAAAGTTATGGATGAGAAAAACTCTCAAACATATACCTTTAATAACTGTATTATTGCAACAGGCTCTACACCAATTGAAATTCCAACATTTAAATTCTCTGAACGTGTATTGGATTCTACGGGTGCCTTAAACCTTAAAGAAATTCCAGAGAAAATGGTCGTTATCGGTGGAGGATATATTGGAACTGAACTTGGTACAGCGTATGCTAATTTTGGTACTGAAATAACAGTACTTGAAGGTACAAAGGATATTCTCGGTGGCTTCGAAAAACAAATGAAGCAAGTTGTGAAAAAACGTCTGAAGAAAAAAGGTGTAAATATCATCACAGAAGCTATGGCTAAAGGTGTTGAAGAAACCAAAGATGGCGTAAAAGTATCCTATGAAGTTAATGGTAAAGAGGAAACCATTGAAGCAGATTATGTATTAGTAACAGTTGGTCGTCGTCCTAATACCCAAGAGCTTGGTCTAGAACAAGTAGGTATTGAAATGAATGATCGTGGTCTAATAAAAATTGATAAACAATGTCGCACAAACATAGATAATATCTATGCTATCGGTGACATTGTAGAAGGTATGCCACTTGCTCATAAAGCATCTTATGAAGGTAAGGTTGCTGCGGAAGCAATTAGTGGAGAAAAATCAGAGATTGATTATATAGGTATGCCTGCAGTTGTATTCTCTGATCCAGAATTAGCATCAGTTGGTTATACTGAACAAGAAGCAAAAGATGCTGGTTACGATGTAAAAGCTGCTAAATTCCCATTTGCTGCTAATGGTCGTGCGCTATCATTAAATGATAGTGATGGATTTATGAAATTAATCACTCGTAAAGAAGACGGCCTTGTAATTGGGGCACAAATCGCTGGACCAAATGCTAGTGATATGATTGCTGAAATTGGTATTGCGATTGAAGCTGGAATGACAGCAGAGGATATCGCACTAACTATTCATGCTCATCCTAGTTTAGGTGAGATTACGATGGAAGCTGCAGAGGTAGCTTTAGGTACACCAATTCATATGCTGTAATATAAATTAGAGGCTATCTCACAACAGCTGAGGTAGCCTTTTTTATTCGCATAAAGAGTTCCTTAGCTGGCAGTCTAGTCGTTATTATTATCTAAGCCAGGTACAGGTAAAACCACTGCTATTTTTGCTATAAGACATAGTAGAAAACTCCCGCAGAAGATAAACTATTTCTGGGGGAGTTTTTTTCTATTTCAAACAACTTATAGGAGCATTCAGTCCATCTATTAGTTGATGATTTGCTCTAATTTATCCATGAGATCATTTTTTGCTATATCTCCAGATAAATGTTCGATTGTCTTCCCGTTTTTCATGATAACTAAGGAAGGTGATTCAGGTTTTAATCCCATTTCTAAATCGTCCATCGTTTTTTCCTCTTTTTGTACATCTTTAAAAGCGGATGGATATTTAGCTTTTATCTCAATAATTGCATCAAAATATATATTCTCTAAATCACTATTCGAGTTATTTGTAAAAAACATAACATTGTAACCATTCGGTTGAAATGAAATAACGTCTATTGTAGTTGCATTTGTCGCTTGGCATCCTGATGAAAAAATCAGTAGGAATAAAGCAAGTACAGGGATGAATAAGCTTCTAATTTTCCTCACCTACCTGTTTAATAATCATATATACATCAGTTTACCAAATAGAATGCTTAACATAGCGTTTGTTATTGAACTGTTAATGGATTGAAACGCATCTGTTGGATTAGTAATAAAGCTATAAATAAAACGAAATGCAGATGTAATAGGGATTCGAGTCTTGCAAAATGTACACAAGCACCAGAAAACTGTTACTCGTCATGTGTGAGAAGGAAGAGCAGGTTCGTTTGAACCGCCTTTCTAATGATGGTAAGTGGATTTTCCGTATGAGAAAAGAAAAAGTAAAACGTAGCTTCAAAGAAAAAAACTGTTGTTATTGCTGTTTGCGCAAAAAAAGCTTGTAGAAAACACACAAGGCTTTTTCTACAAGCTGAGGTTCTAACCCCTTCTTTTGCTTCCTAAATCAATTTCCTTTGCTTCCTGTCTAAATGACTTAACTAACGAGATAACAACAAGTAGCATTATGATGGCAAATGGAAAGGCAGCTATTATGGATGCCGTTTGTAAAGCATTTAATCCACCTTGCCAAAGTAGTACTGCTGCAGCACTCGATTGTATAATACCCCAAATGAATTTTACTGAATTAGCTGGGTCTAGGCTACCGCCTGTTGTTTGCATTCCTAATACAAAAGTTGCTGAATCTGCTGATGTAATGAAGAATGTACAGATTAATAAAATTGCAATGATGGATATAACGATACCAATAGGAAATTGTTCTAGTACAGCAAACAAGGCTAATTGTTCACCGCCACTTTCAATGTATTGCATGATATTAGCACCTGCATTCGCTTCTAAGTGTATGGCTGATCCACCAAACACTGAAAACCAAAGTGCTCCGAATATAGTTGGTACGAGCAGGACGCCTAAAACAAATTCACGTATCGTTCTACCGCGGGAAACCCTAGCGATAAATGTTCCTACAAATGGGGCCCAAGCAATCCACCATGCCCAATAAAAAATGGTCCAGCCATTAATCCATTCTGCATTTTCTTCGTTGAATGGAGTCATTCTTAAGCTCATGCTAGGAAGGTTCTGTAAATAACTTCCTAGAGTTGTCGTGAAAAAGTTCATGATAAAATTCGTTGGCCCTAAGAATAATACGAAAAGCATTAATAATAATGCGAGCATTAGATTTGCATTACTTAAATATTTAATTCCTCTGTTTAAACCTGTCATAGCTGAAGTCATGTATAATACTGTAACAATAGCAATAATAATTAACTGCAAGGTTATTGTTGATTCAATACCCGTTACAAAGGAAAGACCACCACTAATTTGAATGGCGCCAAGTCCAAGGGAGGTTGAAACACCAAAAATAGTTGCGAATACAACAATGAAATCTACGGCGGTACCCCATCCACCCTTAATGCGATCACCAAATAGCGGCTCTAGTATGGCACTAACCACACCTGGAGCCTGTTTTCGGAATTTGAAATAAGCTAGTGCTAATGCAATCGTTGCATAGATTGCCCATGGATGAAATCCCCAGTGGAAAAAGCTATATTGCATTGCTGCTTTAGCTGCATCATTCGTTTCTGCTTCTCCAAATGGAGGGTTATGAAAGTGGGAAATAGGCTCTGCTGCACCCCAGAAAACAAGTCCAATTCCCATACCGGCACTAAAAAGCATAGCAAACCATGTTAAATAACTATATTCTGGCTTATCACCTGGTCGACCTAACTTGATGTTTCCATATTTTGAAAAAATAAGGTAGATCGCAAATCCTAGAAATGCAGTTGCACTTAATAAGTAAAACCATCCAAATTTATCTACCAAAAAGCCTTGAATAATTGACGTTACATTATCCAAATTTCCATTAGGCAATATATCTTTCGGGATAATGCCCCAAATAATAAACAATAATGCGATAATAGCTGAGATATAAAATACGCGTGTTACTTTTTTCACAAAAATTGTCCTTTCTATTTAAAATTTCTTTGATCTTATGTAGTAGGCGCACTTAGTGTATTAAAACATATAGTAAAGGTCTGAGGCAAATCTCACACCTCATGCTTTTACTATTCCCTTGTCAAAGAGGATCATACCATATATTTTCTTACCCAATTCGTAGTGTGTTTAAACTTTCACTTTATAGGAAATGGTATATTACTCATATTGTCAGTGCATTTTATGGAGGCTATAATATAGGTGACAGAATAATAAACTAAACAAGGGGACGATCTGATGAAGACATCATTCATAACACTTATAATCGCGATAGGACTTTTTCTGCTTGCTGGATGTGGTGCAAATGAAGCGATGCAACAACCAGAGCAAGAACAGGATCATTCAACCGATTCTACCGACAAAGAAAGCAGTGGAGAATTAGAGGGCAAAGATTCAAATGCCGAGGTCATAAAAAACAAAGAGGAAGATCAAACCGAGCCTATGTATGAAATAGCGGATGATTCATCAGTTGTACCTTTGGGTGAAGATACGAATGAAAAAGTAGTCTTATTAACCATTGATGATGTACCTGATAAACATGCTTTGGAAATGGCAAACACTTTAAAAAAGTTAGATGTAAATGCTATCTTTTTTGTAAATGGACACTTCTTAGAGACACCAGAGCAAAGAGATATGCTAAAACAAATTCATGAAATGGGATTTGTAATTGGTAATCATACATACAGTCACCCAAATTTAAAAGATTTAACGGATGAAGAGCAAACGAAAGAAATAGTGAGAGTTAGTGATCAAATTGAAGAAATAATTGGCGAAAAACCATTATTTTTTCGAGCACCGCATGGGTCTAACACGGAGCATTCAAAACAGGTTGTAAAAGATGAAGGAATGGTCCTAATGAATTGGACATATGGATATGATTATTTTAAGCCTTATATGGATGCAAAGAAATTGACCACGGCAATGATAACAGGTGAGGGGCCTGAAGTAGGGGTTGATTATTCACTGCTCAAACCCGGCGCTAATTTATTGATGCATGACCGTGAATGGACAAACGAGGCATTAGAGAATATTGTGAATGGGTTGAGAGATAAGGGCTATGAAATGGTTGATCCTCATCTAATCAAAACATTATAATACTGTAATCTACAACCGCTGCGAAAAGTAGCGGTTTTTAATTTGGATTAATTATTAAATGTGTCATACTATTTTAAGGTTGATTTTTTTAATGTGACATATTATAATATGAATACGCTATCACAATTCATTAAAAAGGAGTTGGGCCAAATGGGCACAGTTGTTTGCCAAGATTGTCAAAAAGTCATTGAACATTATGATGAAGAGAAAGTTACCACTTTATATGGTACTTGTCCGACTTGCCGTGAAAATAAATAATAAAGTTAATATATACCTATTAAAGATAGCTAGCTCTCATTAGGGCTAGCTATCTTTTTGTGTACAATTATGGGATTTAAAAATATGATTATAGGCTAATTTATGTGGAATGTGGATAGAGAGTATAAAAAATTGTTTGCTATTATGGTTAAACTGGTTATTAGTTTAAAATCATTTAAACGGCTTATATTCCTTAATTACCTGGATCGTTTCAAGTGTTTCATCTAGAAGTCCTTGTACAGGTAGTCCAGCATCAATATTCTTTTGAATATAAGAGATATTTTCATTCGTAATGATCTCTCCAGGTATAAATATAGGAATCCCTGGTGGATAGATCATAATGGATTCTGCGCTGATTCTACCTGCTGCCTCCTGAAATAAGACGGTTTCTGTCTCTGCATAAAATGCATCTCTAGGTGCTAAAGCAAGGATGGGAATATCGGGTACGGTAACTTGTACATCCGTTACAGATTGTTTCTTAACTTTTTCTAGATGATTTAGCCCCTCCATTAATTTACTAATGGAAGAAAGAGAATCGGCAGGGGTAATGATGCATAATACATTATAGAGATCGGAAAGTTCTACTTCTATCGCATGCTTTTCCCTTAAAAATAGTTCAGCTTCATAACCGGTAATTCCTAAATCTTTCACGGAAATGATTAACTTAGTCGGATCATATTGATTTATTGCTTCTGATCCTAATAATTCAGAGCCAGCACAATAAAGATAAGCTAGGCTGTTGATTTGAATTCTGGCATAGTTGGCAAGTTCTATCGTTTTGGTTAGGAGCTCTTTCCCTTTAGTAGCTAATTGTTTTCTTGCAGTATCTAAAGAAGCTAACAGTAAATAGGAAGTAGAAGTCGTTGTTAGCATTGATATAACTGTTTGTACTCGTTCATGTGAAATAAGCGTACCTTGAAGGTTTAAAATCGAACTCTGGGTTAATGATCCTCCTAATTTATGAACACTTGTAGCGGCAAGGTCAGCTCCAGCCTGCATGGCAGATATTGGTAAGTCATCATGGAAATGAATATGTACTCCATGTGCCTCATCAACTAAAACAGGTATACGATATGAATGTACCATCTTTACAATTTCTTCTAAGTCTGCTGCAATACCAAAATAGGTAGGGTTAATAACCAAAACCGCCTTAGCTTCCGGGTGTGCTTCAAGAGCTTGCTCAATAGAAGTTGGCGTAATTCCATGAGAAATACCTAATACTTTATCTAATTCTGGATGAATAAAAACAGGTATAGCACCAGAAAAAATAATGGCAGCTGTTACAGATTTATGGACATTTCTGGGTACAATTATTTTATCACCAGGGCCACAGACGCTCATTACCATTGCCATAATAGCACCGCTTGTTCCTTGCACAGAAAAAAAGGTGTGCTCCGCACCAAATGCTTTGGCAGCTAGTTCTTGAGCATGCTTAATAATTCCTTGTGGATGATGTAGATCATCTAAAGGTGTAATATTAATTAAATCCATCTTAAAGGCATTCTCGCCTAAGAACGTACGAAATGTATCATCAGCAGCCCTTCCTTGTTTATGACCTGGTATATGGAAGGGGATAGGATTTTTGTTAATATGTTCTAATACACCGGTAAATAATGGTGTATGATGCTGTTCATCCAATAGGAACACCTCTCTATGATGTCAGACTAAAATATCGAAAGTATTATAGCAAAAGACAACCATAAATACTAGTCGTTCAACAAGAATAAATGCTAAAATAGAAGAAATAGTTATTGATATAATTCTTTAGAAAAGGTTTTTAGCAATTAAACATTAAAAAACATTAAAAACCCAATCTTTCAAAGAGATTAGCTCATTCGGCTTTTGCTGATTTATCGGTAGGGAATGCTAGTGAGTTAGCAGATTGCTGCAATGAGCGAAGCAGACACAGAGAAGAATATCTTCCAGATAGTTATAGAAAGAGACTTATCAAAACATAAAAGCTTGATGCTGAAAGGGGTCGTGGCATGAGTTATCATTATCCTATTGATGAAACCTGGACGAAGGAGGAAGTAATACAGGTGGTTCAATTCTTTTCACTGGTCGAACAAGCATATGAAAAAAACGTTGACCGTACTGTATTATTGACTGTATATAATGATTTTAAGAAGGTCGTTCCCTCGAAGAGTGAAGAGAAGAAACTATTTCGAGAATTTGAACAGGGATCTGGATATGCATGCTTTCCGGTTATAAGACACGCAAGGGATTCAGATCAACATAAAATATCTATGAAATAAAACTGGCGAAGCGTATTTTAACGTACTTCCGAAAGAAGTCTCCATCTTCAAGCGTGTGAAGGGCGGAGCCCAACGGTAAGGGGGGAGATGAATTTCGGTTGGGCGACAGCCCAAAGGCTTTTTTCCTTTTTTGTTCAAAGCACAACCCAACAGTGAATGATCGAAATTCATCAATGCCTATAAAAGTGCCAGTTCAAGACTTAGCAAGAGGGATTTTCCTCCTGTTCGTAAAAAGTTATGGAAAGAAATGTTTTGGTCAAGAAGTTTTGGTTTGTTGACAACTGGCGGTTCGCCTATTGAAGTAGTAAAAAAATAGATTGAAAATCAAAGGATATTGATAAATGGTTCCCATCTACCAAAACTTGTTCGAGTTGCGGAAATACCCAACCAATGCCTATAGAAATTAGAACATACGCTTGTTCGTGTGGGCTAAATCTCGATAGAGATTATAATTCAGCGCTTCATATCAAAAAAGAAGGCATTCGCTTATTAGCAAGTGCCTAATGAAAATATAAACTCTTGGAACAAGAGGGTTAGCTTGGTCCATTTCGTCAGCTACCAAAAGTGGCGATTACCCAAGAAGCCCCCTCTTCAAGCAACCCGTAAGGGTAAGTGGGGGGAGTAGTTCACTATACTATTTACTATTTACTGCTTTTTTATAGAAAGGTAGTAGAGAATCAATGGTACTTGTTGCTTGATGTAAGAATGCGTCTCCATCATACACACGGTCATCATTTCTATCTAAATGTAGACCAACTAGAAATTCAGCCTTCTTTACGTCGCGGAATCGTTTAACATCTTTTAGCTCTAAGTCTTCTATACTTTTTGCATCTTTTTTCATATGATCTAGTGATACGACAAAGTTTTTAGGAAGTTGTTTTAATTCATCAAAACTATTAATGAATGTCTGGGCAATGGCTGATTTATGATCTAGTTCATAAATCAGTGCTAACCAAATGAATACATGATCATCAAACAAACCTACCTGAAAGTGTGGGTGTTTTTTGTATCCCCGTTTATTCGCAGCAATAGCTAGCCATGTATCTTTTGGCGGATTTACTGTTCTACGCGCATGCTTGGCAATATGTACGAATACTTCATTCCCTACTTGCGTAGCTAAATAATCTGCCAAAAAGCTACCGATTTCTTGAAATTTTGGCTGTATCCGTGTTTGAATTGCCTCCATTCTTGATTCAAGTCCATCAATGAAAAATGTATCAAAATCTTTTTTTTCAAAACCATTAAAAACCATTTTAATCTCCCTTTCTTCTGTCTAGTTATCAAGGTGTATTTCTGCAGATTCTAATTATAATAATTATTATTAAGTATTTATTAAAGCAAGTCAAGTTTTATAAATATAATGTTTAAACAAGTCGTTTTAAGGGGAAATTATAACAATAAGTAGCGGAATTATAAGATTTATTGAACCAAATGGTGATGATATTCATAAATATATTAAAAGCGATCGAAAGGTTGTGTACAAATTGAAGTACGTTATGGAGGCTTTACGTCGTAAAGAAGCCCAAGAAAAATTGCCTGTGATCCGCATGGAAATTGATTATGAACTTGTAACACTTTATGATGCGATGAAGAGTGAAGATACTGTAGGAATTATAAAAAGTAAAGAGCGATTAAAGCAGCTGAGGAGACAGCTAATGGAGATTGATAATGAATAGAGTGCTTTGACCTTCAATAACGGTATTTCATCCGTATTGAGGGTTTTTTCATAGTCTAGATAATGAAATTATTAAATTTGCCCATGTGGATAAATATGGAAATATTGAGCCGCGTCCAGCTCTAGCACCCAGAAACGAGGCGACTTCACGAATCGCCCTAATCTAAGTCATCATCGGCTCGCAAGCTCACCGTGATTCCTTTATGTCTGTTGACTCACTCCAGTCACTACATTTCTAATTTGGCGCTTGCGCTTTTTTCTTACTAACTAGAAATGATTATAGCTAAGGTAGTGAAACCGATGACTCGCATCAAGAGTTCTGATACTATAGTATTATATAGAAAACATTGGAGGAATACATATGGATGAAGTGTATCGTGAAGAAGTATACCATCAAGCGGTAGAATGGGTACTTGAAGCTGGAAGGACAATTAGAAATCATATGAACGATCCATTAACTATTGATACAAAATCCAATGCAAATGATTTAGTCACGACAATGGACAAAGATACAGAAGCTTTCTTTGCTTCCCGGATAAAGAAAAAATATCCAGAACATTTTATATTAAGTGAAGAGGGTTTTGGTGATGAGATAAGAACAATGGCTGGAACGGTTTGGATCATCGATCCAATTGATGGAACAATGAATTTTGTTCATCAAAAGAGAAATTTTGCTATATCAATTGGAATTTATCATGACAACATCGGTGAGATTGGGCTTATTTACAATGTGATGGATGATATATTGTATAGTGCAAAACGAGGAAAAGGGGCTTATAAAGGCGAGACGAGACTTCCTTTATTAAATCAAGACGTCCGTTTTAATGAGGCGATCATCGGATTAAACCATTTTTGGTTGTGTAAGAATCGTCTAGTCGATGAAACTATCATGCAACAGCTCGTTCGGGATATAAGAGGCACGAGAACTTATGGTTCCGCAGCGTTGGAATTTGCATACGTAGCTGAAGGCATTTTAGATGGCTACTTAACGCTTAGTCTTTCACCGTGGGATATTGCGGCAGGAATGGTTATTGTTAATGAAGTAGGTGGAGTAACTTCAACGATTGATGGGGATAAAATAAATATGTTAGATAAGAACTCTGTCTTCACCTGTAACCCACAAATACAACAGAACATTCTTGAAGATTACGTACGTAAAGCGAGGAAGTGACTTTTTAAAGTCACTTCCTTTTTTTCTTTAAGCTTATACCAAATCCCATAAAAGCAAATCCCAATAATATAAACAAAATCACTAACCATATATTACGGTAGGCTATCGATATGCTGACGCCAACAAACATTAAAATAACGAGTAATGCTAATAAGAGCATTGGAAAATTTATATTTTTCATGTCCACACCTCTTTTATCTCAAAATCTAGTATATCGGAAATCGATTATTTGATCAAAGGGTTTTATATAAGTATGTAACCATATATTAGGCTGGCGAACATGCTAAATATTTAGTATGATAATAAAAGGATTTTAAATTGCTATACATAAGTAGTGGGGGATACATATGAACTCGAATTTCAGTCTAGTATTTGATTTTGTTCTCGAGCAAGTTGGAACGGAATATTTGTTTGAAGGATTATATATTTTAAATCTTATCTTTAGTATTATTGCATTTAAGCTGGGGTTTGCTAGAAAGCTTCCGATGATTAAAACGATTGTGGTATATATCATGTTGGCAATTGGTGTATTTGTACTTACGATTTTCAGTAGTGTTATGCAAATGCCAATTACAGAGAGTTTAGTTGTTATTTCACTCGTGTTAGGTATTTATCGATTACGACTACATAAGGAAAGAACCAGAAAACGCAACGAATAAAGAGAATGAGACAACAGAATTAAGAAACAATAAAAAGGGGCTGGGACATAACTAGCCCTTATGAAGTTAAAAAAGATTCCAGTTATCAAAAAATGATAGCTGGAATCTT
>NZ_CANMAB010000103.1:0-14974 GCF_947495635.1 uncultured Virgibacillus sp.
GGGAACTGTGACGAATATTGCGACGGTCACAGGAGAAGTGCCAGGAGAGGATCCAGAAGATCCAAATGAACCAGAAACCCCAACACCACCAGAGACAGATGTGCATGTATCGAAGGACCCATTGGATATTAACACACCGGATGAGCCAAAACAGTCAGAAAAACCAACCAAGAAACTACCTCAAACAAGTGAAAAACAAACAGGTGTTATGATGATAGGATTAGTTATGATTGTGTTTTCTATCATTGGATTTTATGCGAGAAAGAAATGGATAGTAAAGTAAGTGATAACAAAAAAGCACCTAAGGATAGAATTTATATTTTTAGGTGCTTTTTCTCTATAAATAATAGAAGGTGACCAAAAATGAGAAAAAAAAGAAAAGAGAAGAACATTAAGATAACCAGAGTTCTATATAATATGCTCATTGGGATGGTTCTGTTTGTTGGGATTTTATTTGTATTTTATGAACCTATAAAAAATTGGATTGCTTATATGGGAATAGGGTCAATCAATATGGTCAGTGCATCTGACATTGAAACAAACCAAAAAAAGAAGGCTACATTCAACTTTGAAGAGGTAAAAGAATTAGATTTAAAAACTCTTATCCAAGCGAACTTGCATAAGGATGAAATAACTGTAATTGGAGGAATCAGTATTCCCAGTGTTCAACTTAATTTAGCAATAGGGAAAGGAACTTCTAATTATACACTAGCTTTGACAGCTGGGACGATGAAAGAGGAGCAACTTATGGGGAAGGGTAATTATGCTTTAGCTGGTCACCATATGACAAAAGAGGAATTACTTTTCGGTCCCTTGTTTGAAGTGGAGATAGGTGCACGTGTTTATATGACTGATTTAAAATACGTATATGAATATCAAATCAATGAACAAAGAACTATCGAAGCAACGGACATCGAGGTAATAGAAGACGTAAAAGGAGAAAACTTGTTAACTCTCATTACCTGCGATAATGAAGGAGAAGACAGGCTATTAACGAGAGGGCACTTTGTACAAAAAATACCAATTGGGGATGCCTCAGATGAAATTACAGATGCATTTCAATTAGATTTGAATGACCAATAGAGAGTATGTAATCGTTTTAAAATATTCAAAATTCTTTAATCTTTATGTTTTAGTAAATCATATACATTACTTTTATAATTAAATATTTGTTGTTCATTGAATTGGATTGTATGGAAATAAAATCTTGATAATCTGGCCCATGTTTTCGGTACAGTGGATTTTGTAGTGCATTAGACGAATGTTTTGCATCAAAGCATCTACTACTATAAATACTTAATGGACAGGTTTATTGAACAGCGATGACTTTATTCCTGTTCAAAAATCTATGTAACTTTTTATATGATAGGGTGTGATGAACTATATTTGGATGGAACATCGATAAAGGAAAAAGCTAAATGTAAAAGGAGTTTGGGGAATTAATCGATCATAGACTTGGGGCAGAGAAATTAGCTATGATGGTTATCGTTAATCCTCAAGAATATAGCTAAATGATCACTTTGTAAGATATCTCAATATACGTTAAAAGATTTATTTGGACAAAATCACCAGAGACTTATTACTGCTTGTCAACCGCCTGTTTTTTAAAAGTAATCTCTAATTTGATAATCCCTCCTATTCTTAAACAAGAAAAATCATATCAATATACGATGATAAGATGAAAAGCTATGATATTATCTCTCGAAAACAGATGGAGATAGAATTGAAAATAGGAATGGAATGCCTCCACAAAATTTAAATGACTCTTCCATAGATAGACTTTCCCTAGGAAACATGCTAATTCCCACATTTTAACGCTAATGCAACTCTATCACTATAAAAAGTTTTTCCAGCTATCTCTGCAAATTTTTCAGTCACTTTATTCGTTTTCTCTTCTTCCTCATCGTTTAATAACACAATAAATTCATTATTGCTTTTTTGAAAAATATACGGTTACTTGCATAAATAGAGATTTTGAAGTCTAGGTAATACCATTAGCGCCTTATTTCAACGTAATGTCTATACGTGTCATTAATTATTTTGAAATGATTTAAATTAATAAACAAACAGCTTAATGTTTGTGGATACTTCTTTTAGAACTGTTGCAATGCCCGATCTAATGACCTCTTATTGGCCAACCCTGTTAAATCATCATATAATGCTAATTTTCTCCACTCGTTCCCACTACTTTTCTTTGTTATTGAATGGAATAAGTATAGGTGTGTTTTCGCCATTTTCCAGTCTCCTTGGATTTATAGAACTTACTTGGTATCCCTCCTAAATTTCCCCATACTTGCATGGAACTCATATTTAGCAAGTCTGTTTCTCTCATTCGTAATATTTCATTTGAAAGAGTAATTGTAGTCGATTTTCCAGTCTATTTTATAAGGTTTCGTTTAATCCGTTTATATATTTTTTGTATAGATTACTATTGTAAGTTGTTTTAATAGATATAATCCATTTTTGATTGTTTTTATCATATATAGAGGGGATGGTGATTTTTATTTAATTTGTCTGTTAGATCAAAGGATAGGAGATTATTGTTTAAGGTATTCAAAAAAAGGAGTGAGAAATTAAATGCAAAGTTTATTTTTAACAAGAAATCATAAATTAAGCTTTACTATATTTTTGTTAGCGATCGTATTAATGATTACATTTCTAGTTAATATTATTCCTAATACAGTTCAAGCAGCAGAAAAAAATAGCTGCTCACAACCAATTTCACTAATAAATGGTAGTTTTGAAGAGCCAAAAACATCTGGTGATGCAGGGAGAGCATATATGTACAAGCCTTCTTCTGTTCCAGGATGGAATACTACAGATAGTGCTATTGAAATTTGGCGACCAGGGAATCCTTCTGAGTATTCGAATTATTATCCTGCTCCTGATGAATCTAGATGGGCGGAGTTGAATGCTTATGAAAATGGAATGTTATATCAAGATGTTGAAACTACTCCTGGGCAGACGTTATATTGGAGTTTAGATCATAGAGGGCGTGCAGGAGAAGATACGATGCAAGTTCGTATTGGACCAGTTACGGACAACCCTTACGATACAGTTGTTCAGGAACAAATAACAGATGGAAATGATGCTTGGGGTACACACACAGGCATTTATATAGTTCCAGAAGGACAAACTTTGACACGGTTCGGTTTTGAAGCTGTTACTTCGGCTGGGAATGGTCTCGCTATGGGGAATTTCATCGACAATATCTTTTTTGGAACTTTACCTTGTCTAAACGCGGAATTAACAGTAACTCCGGGCGGAAAAATCTATGACGGTGATAAAGTTACGTATAAAGGAACGATTACCAATGGTAGTGAAGAGACAGCTACTAATGCTCGTTACGAAGATTCTATTCCTGAAGGAATGGAATATGTTCCCGGGACCATTAAAGTCACCTTCAATGGCGAAGAACGAGTAATCAACGATGAAGATGGATTTGTGGCAGGGAAGATAGTTGTTAATTTAGGAGAAATTAGTCATAACGACACTATTACAGTGCAATACACTGTTAAATCTCCTAATAATGGTAAAATACTAGAATTTCCAAATACGGCACAAGTGCTTTTTGACAATTCAATTACGAGTGAAGTAGCAACAGTAGAAACTAATGAAGTACTTAATAATCTTATTACAAAAGTATTTCTACGGGATATGGTAGATAAATCGGACACTCTAATAGAAACTGATTATTCAAGAGATTCATGGAGTAATTATCAAGAGGCTTTATCAGATGCAGAAGCCATTCTTGCAGATTCGGAAGTAACTCAGGCTGAAGTAGATGAAGCATTAGCAATATTAACAGCAGCTCAAGAGGAACTAACAGTAAACAAAACAGTGTTACAATCAAAAGTAAATGAATCGGACACTCTAATAGAAACTGATTATTCAAGAGATTCATGGAGTAATTATCAAGAGGCTTTATCAGATGCAGAGGCCGTTCTTGCAGACTCGGAAGTAACCCAGGCTGAAATAGATGAAGCATTAGCAATATTAACAGCAGCTCAGGAGGAACTAACAGTAAACAAAACAGCGTTACAATCAAAAGTAAACGAATTGGACACTCTAATAGAAACCGATTATTCACCAGGTTCATGGAGTGATTTTGAAGCAGCGTTAACAGAAGCACAATCTGTACTTGAGAATGACACATCAACACAAGCAGAAGTAGATGCAGCACTAGCAACTTTGAATGAAGCGTATGAAGAATTGGTTCGTAAGGAATCGGATAAATCGATGTCACCAGATCAATTAAAGAAATCAGATAAATTACCACAGACAAGTGAAAAACAGTCTGGTTTCATGATAATGATAGGATTATTGATGATTGGCATCTCCATTGTATGTATTTTTTTCAGAAAAAAAATATTAATAAAATAAGCTTGAAACAACAAAAAAGCGCTTAAAGATAGAACTTATATTTTTAATTGTTTTTTGACTTATTGGAGAGCTTTGTACGATAAGATATTTTGACATAAGGCCGATGTTCTTTAAACTTAGGGATGTTGGCTTTACTATCTTTATCTAATATCTGACTTAAAATGAAGAACAAGATGGGAATTGATGAATTGGTAAATCATACAGGAATAAATTTGACAAGATTACTAGTAGATACCAAAATTTATTTCCACTACAGGCGGATGGTGAGCCTTCTCGTCGCTTCTGCGGGATCTCATTTGGCCCCGCTATTCCATGGGAGTCGTACCTTTTCGTTCCAATCATGGAATCAATGTATTGAATATCATCTCACATAGGAACATAATATATCGAAATATCCATATATGTTATAGCGTCCTTCGCTGGTTTTAAATAATCTGTTCTAAAGTGCATTATTTGTACATATACTGTGGTTGGACTATTGAGCTTTTGTAGTAAATTCATGTAGATGATAAAAATTAATTGTTGACTTGTTCTTTATAAAGAACTAAACTATAAATAACTATTAGACGGTTTACTAATACATCTTGCTTCCTGCTAAAATAGTAATTTTTTTGCTTTGATTGTTCTATATAAAGAATGACATGGATGTTATTAAGAAAGTAAAGCATTCATAAATAATTGGGGAGGTACCTTCATGGACAATGAAACGATAAATATACAAAAAAAGAAGAAGGATATTAACTTAAAAGAAGTATTTGATTTGTTAAAAAAAAGAGCATGGCTAGTTATTGCCATTACCATTCTTTTTACATCAGCTGGCTATCTATATAACAGTTTTAATAATACCCCTATTTATCAAACGTCGACAAGGGTGATTATTGGCGCGGATAGTGAATATATGAAGACACTCATGGTAATGATTACCGACCCATTAATTATGGATAAAGTGAAAGAAGAATTACAGCTATCACAAACATCTGAAGAGCTTGCCGAACAAATTGAGGTAGCGAGAATAGAAGATTCACAAGTGGTACAGATTTCTGTTAGGGACAGCGACTCTGCTCAAGCTGTTGAAATCGCCAATACGACAGCTACAGCGTTTAAAAGCGAAATTGCCGATATTTTAGATTTTAAAGAGGTGCAATTACTATCTTCTGCGGATGAAAATCATCAAGCTATAAATGGTGGACAGCATAAAATAGTAATTATTTCATTTATATTTGGTGCCATTACTGGTTTAGGATTAATTTTTTTACTTGATTCCTTGGATGGAACAATTCGAAAAGAAAGTGAGTTAGAATTGGTTCTTGGTGTACCGGTAATTGGATCGATATCGAACGTGAATAAGAAAAAGTTTGTAAAAAGAAGAAGACAAAGAGAAATAAACGTAAGGGGTGAGACAGCTGATATTAAGTAAGAGTAAGCGTAAATACATGAAGAAGGGAAATCTTATAACACATGCTTATCCTGATTCGATCATAGCGGATCAATTTAGAACAATTCGATCCAATATGAAGTTTTTAACCAATAATCCAAATCATCGAATATTTCTCTTTACATCGGTAGGAAGCGGGGAAGGCACATCAACAGCTATTTCAAATCTAGCTGTTACGATGGCTAAACAAAATGAAAAGGTACTGCTGATTGATGCTAATTTACGAAGTCCAGTCGTGCAGAGTGTTTTTAAAAAAGAAAAAAGCTTAGGGCTAACGAATTTGCTTACAAAAGATTTAACATGGAGCTCTGTTATTAATCAGACGGGAATTGGTGAGCTTGATATTCTTACAAGTGGTTCGAGTATTTTTAACCCTGCTGAAATAGTAGAAAGTGCGAAGATGCAGGAATTATTGAAAGAGTTCAAAACGATATATGATGTTATTCTAATTGATTCTCCAACTATCTTGAAATATACAGAAACAAGGTTACTGGCAAATTATAGTGATGGTGTGGTTTTACTTGTAGGCAGAGGGAAGACGGATTTAGAGGACGTTATCGAGGCTAAAAGAGTGCTTGAATTGGCGAAAGCGAATGTAATGGGAGTTATTATCAATGAAAAATACAAATAAATTTTTTTAAACCAATTGTTCGTTATTAAGAATTACAACTGGTTTATGGTGATGTCTACTCGCCGTTATCAAGGTAGGCACTCGGTCATGCTGTGGGTTGTCAAACCTTAGACGCTAGTCGTCGATAGTGTGGTGTGAGGATGGGTTAGATGCCCAATCTATTTACATAAGAAAGTTTGTATGAGGGGAGGGAAGTTTGTGACATATCGACAAAGGTTATCATTTTTTATCTGCATTGATTCCTGTATTGTACTTTCTGCTATTTTTATAAGTAGTTTTTTAGTTGGGGAGCCTATTCATGTTGAGAACACATTGTTATGGATAAGTACGATTGCTATTTTATGTAGTCATTATTTCTTTTCATTATCTTATAAACTTTATAAAAAAGTATGGGAATATGCAAGTACAAATGAATTATTGTTACTTTTAAAAATTGTAACTTACGTTGCATTCGTTACAGGTGTCGTTCAATTCATTGCATTACAGGAAATAAGATTTAAATTTTTAATGATAACATGGCTGCTACATTTGTTTTTTATTGGTGGTTCACGATTAGTTTGGCGATTGTACCGTGATTCTATTATAAATAGACGAACAACAAAAGTGAGAACTTTGATAGTTGGTGCCGGATCAGCAGGAACAATGGTTGCAAGACAATTATTAAAAAATAGTGAATGTAGATTGCTACCAATTGGCTTTATTGATGATAATAGCAAAAAGAAAAATCTTGATATTTTAGGACTTCCTGTTATAGGTGGCGTAAGGGAGATTGTTGATGTTGTTGAAGAACGTAAAGTAGATAATATTATTATTGCTATTCCTTCTTTACCTGAAAAGGAGCTAAAGCCCATTATTCAGGAATGTGCTAAAACTAAAGCAGAAACAAAGATCTTACCTTTACTGGAGGATCTGATTACGGGGAAAGTTTCTGTAAATCAATTTCGTGATGTCGAAGTGGAGGATCTCTTGGGAAGAGAACCGATAGATATTGATATCGAAAGTATTTCCAAAAATATTCAAGGAAAGAGGGTTCTTGTAACAGGGGCCGGTGGATCGATAGGATCGGAATTATCACGACAACTAATAGAATTTCAGCCAAGTCATTTAATACTGCTAGGTCATGGTGAGAACAGTATTTATACCATTGAGATGGAGTTAAAGGAAAAAAAGCAGCATGATGCAGTTGAAATCACAGCAATTATTGCAGATATTCAAGATAAGGATAAGATGATGGATGTGATAAAAACTCACAAGCCAGATATTATTTATCATGCTGCAGCCCATAAACATGTACCATTAATGGAAAAAAATCCAGAAGAAGCTGTAAAAAATAATATGATAGGAACCATGAATATAGCAATAGCTGCCAGCGTACATCAGGTGACTACTTTTGTAATGGTTTCAACAGATAAGGCTGTTCATCCAACTAGTGTCATGGGGGCGTCAAAAAAACTGGCAGAAATGATTATTCAGGATATGGATAGAAAAAGTGATACAAAGTTTGTCGCTGTTAGGTTTGGAAATGTATTAGGTAGCCGCGGAAGCGTTATACCATTATTTAAAAAGCAAATCGAAAGAGGAGGACCAGTTACCGTAACACATCCAGATATGGTTCGTTATTTCATGACAATTCCTGAAGCCTCAAGGCTAGTTATCCAAGCTGGCGCATTAGCTAATGGGGGTGAAATTTTTGTACTAGATATGGGAGAGCCTATTAAAATCGTTGACCTTGCCAAAAATTTAATCACGCTTTCGGGCTTTACACTTGATGATATAGAGATAACCTATACCGGAGCTAGGCCGGGGGAAAAGCTGTTTGAGGAACTACTTACTGAACAGGAAATAGTAGATCAACAGATTTATCCAAAAATTTATATTGGGAAAACGACAGAGATCCAAATAGAGAGCATTCAAGATATTCTAGCAACGTATACGAGTTTAGATTCACACGCTTTAAAGAATCGATTAATAGAGATAGCAAATAGTAAGACAATCCATAAATCTGAATCGGTAGTCACCATATAGAAATGGAGTGGGGGAAACAGAATATGAAGGTTAGGAAAGCTATTATTCCTGCGGCTGGGCTAGGTACTAGATTTTTACCTGCTACAAAGGCGATGCCAAAGGAAATGTTACCAATTGTTGATAAACCTACTATTCAATATATTGTAGAAGAAGCAGTTGCTTCAGGGATTGAGGATATCATTATTGTAACAGGGAAAGGAAAGCGGGCTATCGAGGATCATTTTGATCATTCCTTTGAGCTGGAGCAAAGTCTTATGAATAAACAGAAATACAACTTGCTACATGCCGTACAACGTTCTTCAACACTCGTGGATATTCATTATATACGGCAAAAAGAACCCAAAGGTTTAGGGCATGCTATCTGGTGTGCACGTAAGTTTATCGGTAATGAACCGTTTGCTGTTTTATTAGGAGACGATATTATGAAAGCAGAAACACCGTGTTTAAAGCAATTATTGAATCAATTTTATCATTGCCAGTCACCGGTTATTGGTGTGCAGAATGTAAAACGAGAAGATGTATCCAAGTATGGGATTGTAGTTGGACAGTTAATGGAGAATCATCTGTACCAAGTCAAGGATCTAATTGAGAAACCGAAGCAACAAGAGGCTCCATCTACCTTAGCTATTTTAGGTAGGTATATTTTAACTCCAGCCATATTCGAAATTCTCAAGTCACAGGAACCTGGTACAGGAGGGGAAATTCAATTAACGGATGCCATAGCAAAGCTAAATGCATATGAATCTGTTTATGCGTATGCATTTGCTGGTGAACGTTATGATGTTGGTGACCAATTAGGGTTTATGCAAACAATTATTGCTTTTGGATTGCAGCGAGAGAACTTAAGGAAGCCATTATTAGATTATCTTGCAACCCTAGTAGAAACAGAGTTAACTAGGTAGTCTTTAAGAAAAGGTGAATAGAGTATGCCAAAGAAAATCTTATTCTGTGCAACCGTAGATTATCATTTTAAAGCATTTCATCTGCCATATTTAAAGTGGTTTAAGGAGCAGGGCTGGCAAGTTGAGGTTGCTGCTAAAGGTTCAATGGAATTACCTTATGTTGATCATAAATATCATATCGAGATTGACAGATCGCCATTTCGTCTAGCAAATTGGAAAGGCTATAAGCAATTAAAATCATTAATCGAGAAACAACAGTATGCTATCGTCCACTGTCATACACCTATGGGTGGTATGTTAACTAGAATGGCGGCAAGGAGGGGAAGAAAGAAAGGGACGAAGGTTTTGTATACAGCACATGGATTTCATTTTTGTAAAGGAGGATCATGGAAAAGTTGGCTCATCTATTATCCTATTGAGAAGTATCTTGCTCGTTTGTCGGATAGCTTAATAGTAATTAATAATGAGGACTATCAATTAGCAGTGAAGCATGGTTTTAAAGCAGGGGAGATCAACAAGGTTAATGGTGTTGGTGTTGATCCAGCTACATTTATCCCGATAGACCAGGCAAAAAAAGCAATACAAAAAAAGTCATTCGGGTTTCAACCAGATGACTTTTTACTATTTCACGCTGGAGAATTTAACAAAAATAAAAATCAGCAATTCCTCATCCATGCTTTAGCTTATTTAAAAGAAGAGCTCCCGAATGTAAAGCTACTCCTTGCTGGGGAGGGTGATCAATTCCATTTTTGTAAGGAGTTAGCTACAAAGCTTGGCGTGGAACATCTTATCCAATTTCTTGGATTTCGTAAGGATGTACATAACCTCTTGCCTATTTGTGATCTTGCGTTGGGTTCCAGTTATCGAGAAGGCTTACCCGTAAGTATTATGGAGGCAATGGCATGCGGTATTCCAATAGTCGCTACGAATAATAGAGGATATAGGGAATTAATCAAGTGTAATGAAAATGGTATCGTGCTACCACAAATGGATTCTAGATTGCTTGCTCAACAAATAAAGCATCTATCTGAAACACCAGCACAAAGGCAATCATTAGGTGAAAATGCTCGTGATACAATTTTACAATATTATAGTCAAAGCTTGGTACTAGAGCAGTTGCGTAGCATTTATAAAAGGTATATGAACGAAGGGGAGGAGAAAGTATGGGTAGCCCACTAAGAGTCCTTCATGTTGTCGTAAATATGAACAGAGGGGGAGCAGAAACGCTACTGATGAATTTATATCGTAATATGGACCGAACAAGGGTTCAATTTGATTTTTTAACGTGTAGAGAAGGTGAATTTGATGCAACAATTAAGCAGATGGGTGGACGTATTCATCGGATCCCTTATATTACGGATGTTGGGCATCATGGATTTAGGCGGGGGTTACGACAGTTTTTTCAACAAAATCAAGAATATTCCATTGTTCATTCCCACCTCGATAAGATGAGTGGACTCGTTCTTCGAGAAGCTAAGGCAGCGAATGTACCCATTCGAATATCCCATAGCCACAATACGGAAAGTGAAGGAAGTCTAGCTACAAAACTATACAAGAGTTTTGCAGGCAGCTTTATTACACAGAGTGCTACCCATTATTATGCATGTTCCCGAGCTGCAGCAAATTGGTTGTTTAAAAATAAGGCACAGCAAGCTTTTATTCTAAAGAACGGCATTGAAGCAGATAAATTTCAATTTTCTCAGCAGTTACGCAACGATATGCGGGAAAAGCTGCGTATATCAGAAAATACATTTGTAATAGGTCATGTTGGAAGGTTTACACGACAAAAAAATCATCTATATTTACTAGAATTATTTAAGGAAATACAACGTGAAATACCTAATACCGTCCTATTATTAGTTGGGGATGGACCATTAAAATCAAAAGTGAAAAAAAGAATTAGTGAGTTAAATCTTGAAAGTCATGTGCGTTTACTTGGTATACGAAAGGATATACATCTTTTATTACAGGCGTTTGATACGTTTATCTTTCCATCTTTACATGAGGGGTTACCGGTTACATTGATTGAAGCGCAAAGTGCAGGTTTACCCTGCATCATTGCTAATACGATTACGAAAGAAGTGGATATGGGATTCGGTCTTATAGAATATATAGAACTTAATGCTAAGGATCGTTGGATTAAGCAGATAATGAAATGTCATAAAGCTGCCTTCACTCGTTATATGTATGAAGATGCAGTGTCGCAAAGGGGATATGATATACGAAAAACCGCACGTGAAACCCAAGACGCTTACATCAATTTACGAGAGGAGATTGTATGAAACGTATAACGATATTTACTCCCACGTATAATAGAGCCTATTGTCTTCACCATTGTTACGATAGCTTAAAAGCACAAACCTCTGAAGATTTTATATGGTTAATTGTGGACGACGGTTCGACGGATCATACGCGGGAATTAGTAGAAAAGTGGAAAGAAGAAGATGTGATACAAATTGATTATTGTTGGCAGCCAAACAAAGGGATGCATGGTGCACATAACACTGCCTATGAACGCATCCAAACAGAATTAAATGTTTGTATCGATTCAGATGATTATATGCCAACGGATGCTGTTGAAAAGATTCTATCATTTTGGGATGACTATGGCAGTGAACAAGTTAGTGGAATTATTGGCCTGGATGCAAATAAGCATAATAAGATTATTGGCACTCCGTTACCACAGCACGTCAGCCAATCAACTTTATTTAATCTTTATCACAGATATGGTGTTAAAGGGGATAAGAAGCTTGTCTATCGAACAGCATTAACGCGGAAGTATAACTATCCCCTATTTGAAAATGAAAACTATGTAGGACTAGCATATAAATATTTTATGCTAGATAGGGATTATGAAATGTTATTAATGAATCAAGTACTATGCCATGTAGAATATCTACCTGATGGTTCTTCTTACAATATGATGAATCAGTATCGAAATAACCCAAAGGGGTTTTCTTTTTACCGTAAAGAGCTAATGCAGTTACCGTTCGCTAGTACTTCTTTTAAATTTAGGCAGGCTATCCACTATGTATCAAGCAGTATGCTAAGTAATAATCGTTCATTTCTCAAAGAAACACCATCAAAAACACTTACAATATTAGCTATACCACTTGGCTTTTTATTGTTCTTATATATTAAGTTTAGATCGACTACTACCACAATGACCTCAGCCCAATAAAGATTTACTTTATGCCGAAAGGAAAAATCATATGGTCTTGCTTTGGTTTAACCTTATACTCGTTTTTTCATTTTCTTTTTTAGCCCGATATGTGGCAACACCAATTACCGCTCCAGGCATAGTTGATGCGATTCGACCAAATAAATTACTTGTTTTTGCTTCATTAGTATCTCTTGTAGTCATCTCCGGACTACGATCTAATATTGGAGATACCTTTTTTTATAAATATTCCTATGAGCTTAATAATTTCACATGGGATACAGTAATAGCGCAAAAGGATATCGGTTTTGGTTTGCTACAAATGCTATTAAAAAATTTTATTTCAGAAGATCCGCAAATCTTGATTTTTACAACAGCTCTTATCACAAATGTGTTCATTATTTTTGTTTTATACCATTATTCAAGAATGCTAGAGCTTAGTTTGTATGTCTACATCACAGGTGGTTTATTCCTTGTATCTATGAACGGCATACGGCAAGTATTAGCTGCTGCAATTGCTTTCACAGCAATAAAATATGTAACGGAAGGAAATTTTATAAAATATGCATTGATTATTTGTTTGGCTTCCTTGTTTCATCAAAGCGCACTTATTCTATTACCTATATATTTTTTAGTGCGATTTAAGGCATGGTCCAAAGCGACGCTTGTATTAATTACGGTATCTTTAGTCATCGTAGTTGGATTTGAACAATTCTCAGCACTATTATTTTCAGCACTAGAGGATACCCAATATGGTCACTATAAAGGCTTTGAGGAAGGTGGGTCGAATATCCTGCGGGTTGCGGTAGGTGCGGTGCCTTTATTTATTGCTTTTCTAGGTAGGAATAAATTAAGGCAATTAACTCCAAATAGTGATTATATTGTAAATATGTCGCTATTAGGATTTATTTTTATGTTGATATCTACGCAGAATTGGATATTCGCTAGAATTTCCATTTATTTTGAGTTATATCAGTTAATTCTTATTTCATGGATTGTAAAGCTATTTCGTGAAAAGGACCAAAAATTTATCTACTTTGGAATTTTAATTTGCTACTTCGCTTATTATTATTATGAAAATGTAATAAGCCTACAAATTTTATATGAAAGTGATTACCTTGTATGGAACACGAAAGGGGGAGAAAAATGACCATTCTCGTTACTGGAGGGGCTGGATATATCGGTAGTCATACCTGTGTAGAGCTACTTAATAAAGGTTATGACATCGTTATTATGGATAGCTTTGAAAATAGTAATCCAAATGTATTAAAGCGGATAACGGAAATTACTGGTAAGCAAGTGAAAGCATATCCTATCCGTTTATTAGATAAAGCGAGTGTTAGAGAGGTGTTCGCTAAGCATAATATAGAAGCGGTCATGCATTTTGCTGGTTATAAAGCAGTGGGTGAGTCTGTTTCATTCCCGCTTAAATATTATCGTAATAATGTCCATAGCACCGTCATTTTATGTGAGGTTATGCGTGAGTATGGGGTCAATAAATTGGTGTTTAGTTCCTCGGCCACAGTATATGGTGCTGTAAATCAAGTTCCGATTGATGAGAATACGGAGCTGAAGCCAGCAAACCCTTACGGACGTACGAAACAAATAATTGAGGGAATGCTGCAAGACTTATACTTTTCAGATCAACGTTGGAGTATAGCCTTATTGCGCTATTTTAATCCAATTGGTGCGCATACTAGTGGCTTGATAGGAGAGGATCCAAATGGTATACCGAATAACCTACTTCCTTATATTTCACAGGTTGCTGTGGGAAAGTTAGATAAGCTTCATGTATTTGGAAATGATTATCCTACGAAAGATGGGACAGGAATAAGAGATTATATTCATGTGGTTGACTTAGCTATTGGTCATTTAAGTGCACTAGAAAACGTACAATCCTCCACAGGTATAAATACGTTTAATCTTGGTACTGGTAGAGGATACAGTGTACTAGAAGTAATAGCTGCATTTGAAAAAGCTTCTGGTAGAGCTATTCCTTATACGATAGAAGCACGAAGATCTGGGGATGCAGCCATTTGTTATGCAAATTGCTCAAAAGCAAAAGAACAACTTGGGTGGCAAGCAACCAGAGGAATTGACGCTATGTGTAAGGATACTTGGAGATGGCAATCTACTAATCTAAATGGCTATGAGGAAGTAACAAAACGGAATAAAACGAATGTATCCCTGATAAAAAATGCAGGGATTTTTTAATGGCTTTTATCCAACTTTATTATGCTTCTCCTCTTCTACTCAATTAAAAGAAGCCTTAAAAAAGCGCTCTCAGCGCTTTTTTGTAGTGTAAGAAAGTATAAAATCAGTGTAATGACTGCGTTAAGCCAAGTAGTTATTTTGAAATGGTTGATGTCTATTGGCAATGCTCCGACTAATTACTTCGCTTTCCGCGGGCACGGCCTCAACTAACTTTGCAAAGAAGA
>NZ_CANMAB010000104.1:0-14574 GCF_947495635.1 uncultured Virgibacillus sp.
CAACGTGTTCTTCTTTGCAAAGTTAGTTGAGGCCGTGCCCGCCGAAAGCGAAGTAATTAGTCGGAGCATTGCCAATAGACATCAAACATTTCAAAATAACTACTTGGCTTAACACAGTCATTGCACTGATTTTATACTTTCTTAACTTAGAACAAAGGCGCAAGCGCCCGATGAGAAACGTAGCGACTGGAGCGAGTCAACGGAGATAAAGGAATCACGGTGTGCTTGCGAGCCGATGATGGCATATCGTAGGGCGATTCATGAAGTCGCCTCGTTTCTGGGCGCTGGAGCTGGACGGCGGCCTAACACCTCCATATTTATCCACATGGCCTAATTTATAATTTCCTAGACTACAAAAAAGTCCTGAGTATTGCAGGACCTTGTTTTTTCGTATACTGGTTATCTTTTTCCCTATCAACTCGATGAAAAAACGAATGAGCATCAGTTTCCATACTCTCTACCCCAATTCCAAAATTCTTTTGGGTTGTTCTTCTTTATAGCGTTTATACATCCATTGCAAAAACCTGATTTCGTTATCCTGCAATTTTCTGCCAAGCTTCTTCTCCATATCTTTACATATTTCTAAAAAGCTAACCATACGCTTAAGATTCCCCCTAGTATGAAACGAGTTGATAATGCTATTCTATTGTACCTCGGTTTATGGTGATTATCAACTACAATATGATAAATAGGCAGAATTTACAGATAACTACTGTTTTTGACAAAATAGATTCCCTGTATTATGACAATTTTCCCTCCCTAAGCGAGCTTGTGAAGTATTTTCTTCAAATCCTATATTCATCGCCATCATGGCACATTTAAATGACGCAGGAACGAAATCAAAACCATGAAGACGAACCATACATTGCATTCGCTATATATGGAGACGAGACTTCTTGAAAAAAGAGCGCTTTTTTTGCATGCGATGTATCGCTTATCCTTTGGGAAGATATCGGCACCCCCTTAGTGTATAGCACGATAATCCGTCATCAGCCGAAGAGCAAGTATATTTCCCAAGTGGGTTTTTGCACGAAATTACTTCCTATTTACATTGAAATCATTTTATCGCAGCCTCATTCATTATTCTGAACGATCTTCAAGCTTGTTTTCAAGCTCAGTAATACGAGCCCGTAACTCGTTAACATCCTCCTTTGTCGCTAATCCAAACTCTTTAGCGAGCTTCTGTGTTTGCTCATATTGCTGCGTATTCCATTCATCCTTTTTCATTTCACCTTTCTCCACAAAATTTTGCAGAACCGTGCGTGCTTGATCTTGTGTTAGTTCATTCTTATCGACCAGTTGCTTTACCTTGCGTTCAAACTTCTCTTTACTAGTTACTGCAGCTCCTAATCCCAAAAGAAAACCTTTTTTTAAGACATCATTCATGTGTATCTCCTCCTTATTACTTTGATCGAATGTTGCGGTAATGCTTCATGAATAATAAAATCATCATTACAGCAAATATACTTGCTCCGGATATAGCAATGGTGGTCAATCGCCCTAAGTTTTGGTAATAGCCAAATAGGATACAGCTAACACTAACCAATAGTAGAACAAAACAGATTACTTCAAGTAAAACAAAGTAATTATGTGTCAGTTGCTTTTGTTGCTTCTCTCTCTCCCACTTTCTTTCCTTTTCCCCATTTTCTAGCCAACCTAACATAGCTTTTGGAAAGGATAATACTGGTTGAACTGCATCCTTTACATATTGCTTATAAATGGATTCCGCTAAATTTCTCCCGCCAAACCATTTTTTAATTTTAGGCTTTGCCCATTTCTGCAAATCTATATCTGGATAAATGGCTAGTAGGATACCTATAACGATTGATATCGCTCTTCCTAAATACGCATAATCCGCTGATAATTGGATTGGCTGATCACTTATAAACAAACGAATATCTTCTTTTAATTGTTCCATTGTATGAGCATCCATTGTATTTAATGAACCATTCTGATACATAGCAATGGTCTGTCTAATCATTTGTTTTAATTTCTTTCGATTCGCCTGAGGTAATATGAAATTCATTTCATCTAATGTTTCGATTACCCGATCGTAATCATCCATAATTATATTTTGTATTAGTTTTTTGAAATAATGCGTATCCTGCTTTCGTACCTCTCCAACCATGCCAAAATCAATAATTACAATCGTTCCATCCTGTTGAATCAAGATGTTTCCAGCATGGGGATCTGCATGAAACATACCTTCATTCAAAAATTGCTCTAGATAAAAGTCAAATAAGCTTCTAGCTATCTGCTGCGTTGAAACCTGATGTCGATGCATATACGAGACATCCGTTATTTTTGCACCGTCTATCCACTCCATCACCAAGACCTTTTTCGTACATAACTGCTCTATATAATTTGGAATATGTATGGCCTTATTATCTTGGAATCTCTCTTGAAAGTAACAGGCATGCTTTAACTCTTGTTGAAAATCTAGCTCCTTATTCATAACCGTGATAAGTTCTCGGTATAAGGAAGGTAAATCGGCCTTCTTACCAAATGACGTAAATACAGAAATCAACCAAAAAACGATTCGAAGTGCTTTAAAATCTATATGAAAAATTTCCTCAACACGATAACGCTGTACTTTTATTGCTACGTCTGAATGGTCTTCTCTTAACTTGGCTAAATAAACTTCACCTATGGATGCAGATGCGATGGACGTCGGTTTAATATCCTCTATATATTCATAGATGTCCCCTCCCCATTCCTCTTCTAATAGCTTCCGCGCATAGCTAAACGGCATTGGTGGGACACGATCAACCAATCCACTTAGTTCTTTGAGGAACGCATCGGGCATAAAGTCAGTCCTTGTACTAAGGAATTGCCCAACCTTAATTAATACACCGCCTAATTCAACAGCCTTATTACGATATTCTCTTGCTAATTTTGTTACTAATATATTCCATTTAGCGATCGTCCGGTCATCCCATACTTTATTTCTAAAATGGAACTTGTACATGAGAAAAATAAATTTGATTGTCATCCAGATCATGATACTGCAGCGATATACTAATCTATATTTAAGCCCCTTATTCACCTTCAACACCTCTTTAGATATGTACCCGATTATCTACTTATTTAAAACAAGTCGGTCCTAATAAATAGTTGGATAATGCGTATATTTCCCTTATAATAAATAAGAAATATGGAACAATGGGGGTTCTTATGAAGAATAATCACTTTACCATAAAAGACCATATTAAGGTTATCATCCCATCCTTAATTGGTATCTTTTTATTTATGTCACCTATACAGACAGAAGAAGGGCTTACGATACCAATAGCCATACTTGCTGGGAAGGTTCAAACCCTACTTGCTGATCAGTTATCTGCTATTATGATGGTAATTATTGTTATTACTGCAATAATGAGTGTATTCGCTAAGCTTATAGGAAGGGAAAAATTAAAAGGGACTCCTTTTTTTCAACAGCTTTTTCATGTGAGCACATTTTGGACAATTACCCGTGTTATAGCTGCCATATTTGCAGTAATGGTTTACTTCCGTATTGGTCCAGAATTTGTTCATGGTGAAGCAACTGGACAATTATTACTTGATGATCTGTTGCATGTATTATTCGCCGTATTTTTATTTGCCGGATTGTTTTTACCATTACTTATGAATTTTGGTTTACTTGAATTATTCGGTACATTAATGACGAAAATCATGAGACCATTATTTCGTTTACCAGGACGTTCCTCCATTGATTCTTTAGCATCTTGGGTTGGTGACGGGACAATTGGCGTATTACTTACTAGTAAACAATACGAAGAAGGTTACTATACAAAACGAGAAGCTGCTGTAATCGGTACAACATTTTCTGTCGTATCGATCACCTTTTCATTAGTAGTGATATCGGAAGTTGAACTCCAAGATATGTTCTTACCTTTTTATGGAACAGTCTTAGTAGCCGGATTTATTGCTGCATTAATCATGCCTCGGATTCCTCCGCTCTCGCGCAAATCCAATACGTATGTAAACGAAGAGGCGGAAGGATTATCTGAAGAAATTCCGAAAGGTGACAACGTGTTTACCTTTGGATACCGAAAAGCATTGAACCGTGCAAAGAAGGAAACAAGTGTGTATAAATTCATAAAAGAAGGTGGCCAAAACATCCTAGACATGTGGATGGGTGTCGCTCCTGTCGTGATGGCATTTGGACTGATCGCCTTAATAATTGCCGAAAATACACCTGTTTTCCAATGGCTTGGTATGCCATTTATACCGTTATTAGAACTCTTACAAATTCCTGCTGCTGAAGCAGCTTCAGAAACAATCCTAATTGGTTTTGCAGATATGTTCTTACCAGCTATCTTTGCTTCTTCCATTGAGGCAGATATAACCCGCTTTACTATAGCTGCACTTTCTGTAACGCAATTAATTTATATGTCTGAGGTTGGGGGATTATTATTAGGGTCTAAGGTACCGGTATCTTTTAAAGATTTGGCAATCATCTTTTTGTTACGTACAATAATTACCCTACCCATTATTGCAATCATTGCTCATATTATCTTTTAAGCTGCTATGCTATTAATGTAACCAAAAACAGACGGCCTATCCTTAGCCGTCTGTTTTTTATATTTAAAAAAAAGGGGGTTATTTTATTATACGTTCTCTCTAAACATTTGGTTCATTAATTTATTTATTTTCTCTGTTCGTAATGCCGTATTCTTCGGCATTTCTCCATCTACCATTTCCTCGACAGATGCTTTCCTTACAAGTTCCGGATTGAAACCCATTTTTTCAGCCATTAATCGCATAAATTCATAAAAGCTTCTAGTCTTAGGAGAACCTGCATTAAATACACCAGATACGTCATTAACTACCATTTTTACAATGACAGCCGCTAAATCCTCCACATGGACAAATGTACGAATTAAATCATCACGGAATGCAATTGGCTTACCTGACCGTAAATGATAGGAAAGTTTATCTGTTCGTTGATCAAGCCTGCCAACCTGATTTTCCCCATAGACAGACCTACTCTTAAGATGACATAATTGGTCAATTCATTCGTTATAAAGCGTTCAGCTTTGACTTTAGCATTCGCATAATTACTCAGCTCATGATCATCTGGTAAAGGGGTTGCGGGATCCTCCTCATCATACGGACCATTCCCAGCACTGTAGACGAAATCAGATGAAATATAAACGAGCTTTGTTTCAGGGGTAAGGTGGGTTAGCAAGTGCAGAAGCCCATGCTCCGTCAATTGATGTTCTTGTGGTCCGCGCATCACCGACCAAACAACTACATCCGGTTGCATTGCTTTATAGTAGTTGGAGAAGGATTCTGGCTCATTTATATCCAATTTTACTAAATCAGCAACTATTGCAGGTTCATCCAAATATGTTCCACTAACAGTAATTTCGGGGATAGCCTTGAATCGTTTGTAAACAGAACTTCCAACATAACCACTTGCACCAAACACACAAACTTTCATGATTATTCTTCCCCTTTCTTTTATTGTTATCAGATTAGGATTCTGTCTTTGGATGCTGCTTACTTATTTTTTGATACGTCTTTTTGATAATTGATACTCTTCCTTCAATAACTGGCTGCCAAATACCGAGAACTGGCCTACTTGATAACAGAAGAACTAACGCTAACGAAATAGCAGCAAGACCAACCAAATCTATTATTCGATTTACCTCAAATAATTCTGCTTGTCGAAAATATTGAATGAAAAAACCGTGAAGCAGATAGACATACAATGTTCTAGCTCCTAAAACAGTCCAATTAAATTGCTTTTTAGGCACCCACGATAATACGCTGACAATCATGAGAGCAGCCGTTAAATAGACAAGTAATCTTGCTAGTCCTCCAAATTCTCCCATTCCTAAATCTCCATATGATTTAGAAGCAAGCAACCAACCTGAATTAAAATCAGGCATATAATAAATAGCAGTTGCAATTCCAGCCATTACTATTATTGATGCTACCTTTATTCCTTTGTTCTTGATCAACATTAACTGTTTTTCCGTAATGAAGTAGCCAATTAGGAAAAACGGAAAGAATACAAATGTACGCGATAAACTAAACGTATGACCAATTTCACCAAAGTAACCTACAATTAGACCTAATTGAATTGAAATAACTACTGCCAATACTGGAGGTAGCTTTTTAAACCAATATAATAACATATGCCAACAGAATAAACTGAATAAAAACCATAATGCCCAATGAGGACTAAACAAATCCGTTTCCCATCCAGATTTACCAATCAGGTAATAATATCCTGAATAGAGGATTTGAAAAACAACATATGGTACGAGTAATTTTTTCATTAAATTTAAGATATATTTTATATTCCCAGAACCTTTAGCAAAAAAACCTGAAAGAAAGATAAATGCTGGCATATGGAAAGTATAAATCCACATATATAGCGTATTAATTTTCGGAGATCCGTCTGTAAAAGGCTGGATCATATGACCGAATACAACGAAAAAAATTAATAGCACTTTTGCATTATCAAAAAAGGCATTTCTTTCCATTACGCATCTCCTTTTTTAAAAAATTCTGAAACTTATCCCTTGGTCAATGTTAAATAAGTGTGCAATATCCACTTTACCCTATTTTTTATAGAAATAAATAGGTTACTAACCGATTTCATAGACTTGTTAGGTTATTGTAAAAGATTTGAAAAAAAGCTGTCATGATGTAATGGATAAAGTAAAAATTCAATCCGTGGAGGTTAATGTTTACCTCCCACGGAAGGTTAGTACCATAAGAATATGACCTAAAGACTTTGCAGTCGATCCCCACTCACCAATATTAGGTTCACTTTATTGCTTGAAGTGGGGCTTACTGCCAATTATATGCGGGGTAAAATTGGCCAAAGTTCTATTTTGAAGCATTCCACTGAAAAATCAGCTTTTATAGAAACCCTATGTGTGGGTGGACGAATATCAATTGCTTTTCGTGAAAACAACAATAACGCAGCCCATGCAGTTCTTTTAAAGCTGCGAGGCTACGTTTTACTTTTCTCTTTTCTTATTCGGGTAAATCCACTTTCCTTTATGAGAAGGCCAGTCCAAGCAAACCCGTTCTTTCACTTCTTTCCACACATGACGTTTTGTACACTTCGTAAGTAGCCTGTCGAGACATTTTTGACAGCATGAAAAGAGGCTGGGACAAAACACAACTTCTTTACTGAAAATACGAATAATCATGTTATCAATAGGAGTATCATCGCCGCACCGTGAAAATATACGCTCTTTCCACGAGCACGGCCACAGCTAACTTGGTAAAGAAAAACACGTTACCACGTGAATCTTCGGACTCGTACTGTTCCCGCCAGAGTCTCACTTATTTCAGGTGCTAAATGAATGATTCTGATCAATAAACGAACGATAATTAATTTCAACCAATCATCGTTCGTTTTTAATTGGATTCTTCATTCTTTTGTCTCAGCCTCTTTATGAGCCTGTCTTCTTCTTTTTTGCCGTTGTTTTCGTCTTTTTCTTCGGTTGCTTTGGCTTTGGCTTTTCTTGTTTCGCTCGATCCAATGAGGCCTGCAGTGCATCCATTAAGTTTGTAGCTGCCTCTGGAGCAGGCTTTTCTGTTGCTGTAGCAGTAGATTCATCATTGTTCTTTTTCTGTTCAATTAGATCGAGTAATGCTGTACGATACTCATCTTTATATTTCGTAGCATCGAATTCAGTTGTTAATTGATCAATAAGCATTTTTGCCGTATCAAGCTCTTTTTTTTCGGTTTCCACTTCATCAGGTACATTTGGTACATCTTTCACATCACGAACCTCATCAGGGTAATGAATGGTTTCTACTACCAATGTATTCTCGTAAACACGAATAACAGCTAACTGTCCTTTTGACCGGATGATCATTTTGGCTATCCCTATTTTACCTGTATCTTTTAAAGCATTTCGTAACAGACCATATGCTTTTGCTCCCCCTTCGTTCGGAGATAAATAATAGCTTTTTTCGAAATAAATAGGATCAATTTCCTCTAATTGTACAAAGTCGACAATTTCCACTGCTTTATCTTCCTGTTCCTTCTGTAATGCTTTTAAATCCTCTTCATCCAGTACAACAAATTTATTTTTGGCATACTCATATGCTTTTACAATTTCATCATTCTCTATTGGTCGATCACAGACCGGACAACTTTTTTCATATTTGATTGGTGACTGGCATTCCTTGTGCAGCTGTCGAAGTTTAACATCTTTATTTTCTGTTGCAGCATGCATTTTTACAGGAATATTTACTAAGCCAAAGCTTATCGTACCTTTCCACATTGTATGCATTCACACATACCTCCCTTTGTCATAGTTTGGCTGAAATAACTTTATTTATCCTTCCTGATTAAACAACAGCATTTGTGTAAAAATAAGATAAATACAACCGTATCTTTTTAAAAGGGAGCATGAAATATGCATGTTATGAAACCGATAGCAAGTACAGATATACCTAAAGGTGACAATTGGATGTTTGAGGTGAAATACGATGGATTTCGTTGTGTTTTAAAATGGGAGCACGATAATATCCGTCTAATGAGTAAGAATAATAAAGATCTAACTTTACAGTTCCCGGAAATCATCGAATATTGCAAACGGAATCAAGAGAGACTTCTTTCCTTTCTACCTATACAGCTTGATGGAGAACTAGTTGTATTAAATAACATGTATCAGGCTAATTTTGCTTGGATTCAGAAAAGGGGGCGGCTAAAAAATAAAGACAAGGTCCAAGAAGCCGCTATCCATCGTCCAGCCAGCTTTCTAGCATTTGATCTTATTATGCAAAAGGGCAGACAACTATACCAAGAAATGTTTACGAAGCGTAAGCAAGCTTTAGAAGCTCTCATTTCTCAACTGAAGCACAACAATATCATACAATTTGTAAACGCATATCCAAATGCTGAGCTGTTATTAGAACGCGTTTTTACAAATAAAGGAGAAGGAATTATTGCTAAACGAAAACGTAGTACTTATAAGGCCGGTAAAAACCATCAGGATTGGTTTAAAATAAAAAATTGGAGAACATTACATGGTTTCTTAACTGCCTTCGATATGAGAAATAATTATTTTTCCGTCGCCGTCTTCCAAGAAGATACCATCGTTGACATCGGAAAGTGTAAACATGGATTAGATGAGGAAGCACTTCATACATTAAAAGATCTATTTATCCATAAGGGTAGTAAACAAACAGGTTCTGTATTCACGTTACCACCTGCCATTTGCGCGGCCATCCATAGTTTAGATTTATACGATGGGGAACTTCGAGAGCCAGAGTTTACCAAACTACAACCTGATGTACACGCGAAAGACTTAACAGTTGATAGATTACATCTTGATATGGCTATGCTTCCTGAAAATATAGAATTGACAAATACGACAAAATTACTCTGGCCAAAAAGGCATCTAACGAAGGGAGATCTGCTTATTTATATAAGAGAAATCGCTCCTTATATGCTGCCATTTTTAAAGGAGCGTGCTTTAACTATCATTCGTGCACCAGATGGCGTAGAAGCTGAGCACTTCTTTCAAAAGCATTTACCAGCGTATGCACCAGATTTTATTCCACGTGTACAAGCGGATGGTGAAAGCTCTATTCTTTGTGATTCGCTCCATACACTCATATGGCTTGCTAACCATGGCACTGTTGAATTTCACGTTCCGTTTCAAACGTTGGCTAGTAGCTATCCCCAAGAAATCGTCTTTGATTTAGATCCTCCCGATAGAGAACGATTTCATTTAGCCATAAAGGCGGCACAAATAATCAAACCCATACTAGATGACTTAAAATTGACATCCTTTGTGAAGACTTCAGGCAATAAAGGATTGCAAATCTATATCCCTATTCCGGAAAGAAGCATGACCTATGAGCAGACCGCATTATTTACGCAAGCAATTGCATGGACTGTTGAAAATGCTTATCCTCAGTTATTTACAACTGAACGTATGAAAGACAAGCGAAATGACAGATTATATATTGACTATGTGCAACATGGGAGGAACAAGACAATTATTGCCCCTTATTCACCAAGAAAAACCGTAGATGCCACTGTTGCAACTCCATTATTTTGGGATGAATTGACAGACAAGCTCAATCCTCAAGCCTTTACGATCAAGAATGTAGTGGATCGTGTGAAATACAAAGGCTGCCCTTTTAATAGCTATCACAGGGAAAAGGAGAAACAATCCGTATCCAACGTATTAAAGCTATTACAAAAATAAAGTGAAACTTCAATCCTTGGGGGTATTACTGCCAGTTATTTGTGGGATAAACTACGCACTCTCCAGAAATATACGTAATTACTGTGAGAGGAAAGATCTCGCTGCCCCCAAGGAAGCTTAACAGCCGCATGCCAAAAGTGAAGTCGATTTCTGGAGCAGCTTAGTTACACGAACCATCATTCCAGTTGTTGATAAACACAGTTTTATCCTCGTCTCCATCTAGTTAGACAAATGTTTATTTTTATTGCGTAACAATTTTTTCATACGTAAGCTGATCACAAATTATAAATAGTTTTGCATCCGTTGGTATAGGTTTTTTCAATTGATTTATTATGGATAAATCGTTGCCATTTGCTATTAGCATTGCTCCTTGCTGTGCTAAATCAGTACGCGCTTCTTCATACGTGTTCCATGTTTCTTTTTTACCAATCGAATAAAGATCGTAGCCTTTATGACTCGTCAGTTGTCGAATGATTTCACTCGAGCCATTGAAAAGTATGGAACGTGCCGCAAGGTGCCCAGCTGTATCGTTTGCAGTAATAAATTCCTCTACAGAGGCATGTTTAAATGCTTGAATATGCGTCGATTCCAATACTTCACAAATGGTATAGATATTTTGTTTATATTCCTTCCCTATTCCTTCAAGGATGGTCGCAATTAGTAAGGTTTGCCCATCTGCCTGAGATGTTGCTATCGTATTCTCAGGAGCAAAAACCATCACGGATTTGCACTTCAGCAAATTTGCTTGTAATAATACATCTTGATTCGCTGGATTTCCGTGAACAAATTCTACTTGTTCATGCAATATTGGGGTTTTCTCTAATTTTTCGTCAATAACAACAATTGGTATATCCTTAAACGTATGTAAAAGCTCATCTAACGTAATTTTTGCTTTTTTTGTCCAGTTAATTAAAATAATATGTCCCTCTGTTGAGATATTCAATTTCCCTTCCTCCTTTAAACGTTTGCGGATACTTAAAAAATCAATTGCTTTACCGATAAATATTGTCATAAGCCCTATCCCAACAATGTATAAAAACATTGCAAATAGCTTCCCGGGAACGGTAACTGGAGAAACATCGCCATAACCTACTGTTGTTACAGTTGTCATGGTCCACCAAAGCCCTTCAAAAGGACTTGCAAATGTATCTGGTTCTAAAAAATATATAAAGTAACTGCTAGCAAAAACCAATGTTAATGTTGCAAATAGCAGAAACCAATTATTTAACTTAATTACTTTTACGAATAATTGCTTAAAAAATATCACGCAGGTTCCCCCCTTTTTCTTTCTCATAACACTAACATACGCATCCTAATACCTAATAAAATAGTAACATAAATATAAGATTCGTATAGAAAAAAACGAATAGATTCATGAAATCCGATTATATTTTTAGCGAAACCGGCGAGTTATCCGATTAGCTAAAATAACTAATGAAAGCAGTAAGGATTAGATAGAGAAGCGGTGTCTCATTTCCGCACGAGCTTTTTGTAAGCAAGTAGCTTGCCTGGCTTGTACAGGATCAATACCACCACTTCACTACTGCATCTAAAAGAATCTTTTATTTTTTGTCCTGTAAATGAACCAAACGCTTCAAATAATGTAGATTGATCACTCATATAAACTTCCTTGAGCTGATTCCAAATATATTCTTAGATCTTTTTTTATTACGTTATAAGCTCTCTGGAACCCCAGCATAGACGGGGCTTTTCTAAACAATTAAATAAAAAAACTGAGCAAAATTCGCTCAGTCCTTATCACTAAATGCTCAGATTTACGCTTTCTCTAGTAGCTATTATGGAATAATAGCTACTGCTTGCTTGACCACCACTCCGGCTGCCCACTTCCCTTTCCGTGGGGTTTGTCCTTCAGCTAACTTTTTTAGCAAAACCCGCTCAAAAAAGTGGATCTTCAGGTCAAACATTTCCCACAGGAGTTGAAGTAGCCGGCCTTCGCTATTATCAGGCTCTACAACGCTAGCATGAAGTAACACAGCTGCTTTTATACTCACGGATAGCGATTTTCACTTTACCCATTGTAAAAAAAGTCAACCTATTACTTATGACAAGAATTGTTGCACCTTCTCATAGCGGAGACTAATTACGTAGACTCACGAAGTAATTAGTCGGAGCATTGCCAATATACATCTAACATTTCAAAATAACTACTTGGCTTAACGCAGTCATTGCACTGATTTTATACTTTCTTAACTTAGAATAAAAGCGCAAGCGCCCGATTAGAAACGTAGCGACTGGAGCGAGTCAGCTGTGATAAAGAAATCACGGTGAGTCTGTACGAGCCAATGATAACTTTTTTTAGGGCGATTCGTGAAGTCGCCTAATTGCTGGACGCTGGAGCTAGACGTTGCTCTACATACCCATATTTATCCACATGGGCAGGTTTTATAAATTCCACTAAATTCCACAGACTACAAAAAAGCTTGTAGAGAAACTCTAAGTTCTCTACAAGCTACCGCTTCATATTGACAATAATCTTAAAGGGATGAACTTTCCTCTATTGCCGTTTTATCATTAAATGTTTTAACATCCATCTTTTTTAATATTCTCGATGTCAATGTCCCACTAACCATAGAACCATTAACATTAAGAGCAGTACGTCCCATATCAATAAAGGCTTCAATGGAAATTAATAGCCCAGCTAGTGCAACTGGCATATTCATGGAGGAAAGTACAATTAATGCTGCAAAGGTTGCTCCCCCACCAACACCAGCAATTCCAAATGAACTAATACCAATAATAAGTACTAATTGCAATATAAATCCAGGTGATAATGGATCGATTCCTACTGTTGGCGCAATCATAACAGCCAGCATAGCTGGATATATACCTGCACATCCGTTTTGTCCCATTGTTGCACCAAATGACGCTGACATGTTGGCAATACCTTGATCAATACCTAGCGAATTTCGTTGTGCTTGAATGTTTAGTGGGATCGTTCCAGCACTTGAACGTGATGTAAACGCAAAGCCTAATACAGGAATGACCTTACGTAAATATATGAACGGGTTCAATCCGAATAAACTTACTAATAATAGATGAATAACAAACATAACGATTAACGCAACATATGATGCGAGAACAAATTTACCTAGTTCTACAATGCCTGCGAAGTCTGTGCTTGCCACCGTATTTGCCATCAATGCTAAAATACCATAAGGTGTTAAACGTAAAATTAATGTAACGATTCTCATAACGACTGCATAAAGAGAATTAACGATCTTTGTAAACATTTCTGCCTGTTCTGGGTTCTTCCTACGAACTCCGAGAACAGCAATACCGACAATTACCGAGAATATAACTACTGCAATAACAGAAGTAGATCGCTCTCCAGTCATATCTAAGAAAATATTAGACGGGATGAAATTCAGAATTTTTTGTGGAGCTGATTGATTTTCAACTTCACCCAATGTGGTCTCAAGCATTGTTCCTCGTTCATTTTCTGCATGCCCAGCTTCTATTTGGTCAGCACTTAAGTCAAATAGTGTTGCCGAACCAATTCCGATCAAGGCAGCAATCATCGTTGTTGTTATTAAAATGCCAATAATCCAAGCTGACATTTTTCCTAATTCAGCAGTTTTTTCTAAATTTATAATGGATTGAATAATCGACACCATAACAAGCGGTACTACAATCATCATAAGAAAACGGATATAACCACTACCTACGATGCTATACCACTCCGTAGTTTCTGTTAATACTTCTGAACCTGTACCATAAACCAGCTGTAATATAGCACCTAAGACAATACCAGCACCTAGCCCAGTAAACACACGCTTCGTAAATGAAAAATGCTTTTTCTGCATCCATATAAGTAATCCAATTAAAATAACTAGTACTGCGATGTTTACAATGGTATAAAGTAAACTCATTATATAAACCCTCCTTGTTTGTCATTTCCGTTATTATTTGCATATGAAGTTGAACTTATCATATGCGCAAAAAATTTTTATCGTTACCATATTTTATTATTCCGATAAAATTAGTATGACTTTAAATAAGATACAACGGTTTAGCATTTGTGTCAAGAGAATGATTTCTTCCATCTTGGATGCACTGGTTAGAGTTTTTAAGAGGGCTGACAACCACTTACGAACAAAAGCGCTAGCGCCCGATTACTGGAGCGAGCCAACAGAGGTAAAGGAATCACCGTGAGCTTGCAAGCCGATGATGACTTAGCGTAGGGCGATTTGTGAAGTCGCCTCGTTTCTGGGTGCTGGAGCTGGACGTGGCTCAACACGCCCATCTTTATCCACATGGGCTAATTTTATAATTTCCTTCACTAGCGTTGCATTAAATTATGAAACTAAAGTCAAGCAATAATTATTATTTCAAGATTATGAATAATGTTAATTTT
>NZ_CANMAB010000105.1:0-14418 GCF_947495635.1 uncultured Virgibacillus sp.
GGAGCATTGCCAATATACATCAAACATTTCAAAATAACTACTTCGCTTAACGCAGTCATTGCACTGATTTTATACTTACTTAACTTATAAAAAAAGCCAGGAGCTGATCTAACGTTTAAAGGTCAGCTCCTAATATATACACCCCTGTCCAAAGTTACGCTTTTAACTTCTCATAAGCCAAAACTTAGTATTCCCCTCACAACGCCTCTTGTCAATCAAAGAATTCCATATACTGCTTTTCATCCCTATAATAGTCTAATCGATCCGCAAGCGTACCTGTATGGAATTCAAACTTATGACCATCTGGATCAGTAAAATAAATGGATTGTTGATCACGTATATCTCTTTTTCTTCCATTTAGAATAGTTACACCTAGGCTCTTTAATCTTTGATAAACACTTAAAAAATCCTTTTCCTCAATAGAAAAAGCGGTATGTGTATAGGAATGATGAATTTCCGTACGAGGAATTCCTATTTCTTCATTTAGAGCCAGCCATAGACCGTTTAAATCAAAATATGCTGTACGCTTCCCCCTCACTAGAAGCTTTGCTTGAAAGACCTGTTCATAAAAGCTAATAGACCTACCTAAATCCGATACTGAAAAAAGCAAATGATTAATACCATTAATTGTCAACGTCATCCCTCTCTTTCAACGCATGTTTAAGCAAATTCGCACCTCACCAAACAAACTATACATTCGTCCACTCCTGTTGTCTCCTATCATGACAGAGTGTCAACCAGCTTAAGAGGAGGCTAATACGTTTAATTAATTATCTCATTTATATGAATTCAATGCTTGCCTCATTTTTGGAGGAGGTAAATGTCAGTATTTTTCCTAAGGAAAAGCGCAAGTGCCCGATTAGAAATTTTATACTTTCTTATCTTTTTTAAAAAAACTTGCTTTCAAGAGTATTCTCTTGAAAGCAAGTTTCAAATAGTAAGTAATTAGCTAAAAACTTTTGTTTTTTCTGTCCAATCCACAAAGTTGTCTATAACAGAATCCACGAACTCAATTGTAGGTTCATCGGTAAGATTACCTTGCTCGTCCATTTTATTTTGGATTGATCCTATGAACACTTCGTTTCCAGGTAATGTAAGTGCTCCAATACCAGGTGCATTTAAAATCTGACGAAGCTGCATTTGTGCTCGAATCGTTCCCATTGCGCCCATAGAAGCTCCTACAATCATAACAGGCTTCTTCACCATTACTTGGTCTACACGAGAAAACCAGTCCAAAGCATTCTTTAACATGCCAGAAATCGAACCATTATATTCTGGTGTAGCGATAAGAATACCATCACTTAACAGAATTTTATCTTTAATCTCTTTTACAATTGTAGGCGGGTTAAATTCCTCGTCCTGATTATAGAAAGGAAGTTGATCAATTGGCAAAATTTCAATTTCAACTTTATTCGTATACCTTTTTTGTAAAAAGCGAGTTAGCTTCATGTTGTATGAGTCTTGGCGATTACTACCAACCATTGCAACAATTTTCATATCGTATTCCTCCTGTAGTTTTAAGTTAATTGCACTATTCATTGTTATCAAAAATAAGCGGAAACATCAAGAAATCTGTTTCTAAACCTCAAAATGTCAATACCCTAATAACAAATTGCACCTTTTTTAGCAATTTTTCAGGAGACCTTTACCAGCTAATGTCCTTAGGTGGTTTTAGGAGTGCACCATGTTTACATTGTTTAAGAATCATAAATTAAGATTTTACTTGCTAGGAGGTAGGGTCTCCAGGTTAGGCGACGTATTAACATGGATAGCCTTTTTATTTCTTGCTCATGGTATGACCCATACAACCTGCATGGAAATTGTTCGGATTATGATGAAATACGGTTGTCCCACGCCCATCCTTTTATAACCACCTTCACTTACTTTTAATCGTGACTTGACTTTTTTGTTTTTCTTTTATTCATGTATTTTCTTATTACCGGATAAATAATTGGTCCATATTTAATTAATTTTCGAATTAGCTTTTTCATTATATTCCTCCATTTTTTGTTCTACATCTTATATTTCCTTTTTTATTGAATTATTAAACAAAGTTAGTTTTTTTCATTTATTTATTTTAGAACGTCGAAATCCACATAGACGAAACATCATTTTATAATTGAAGTACAATTATTAAAACACCATCAAACACTGACATGATACTATTTTAAAATAGTTGAAAATAAACATATTGATTTTATTGTACTGTAGGTATAAAATGAGTAAGTATTAAATCAACCACCATTTATTATCATTGAAGAAAGAAGGAATGAAGAATTGGAAACACATTCTCCTGAACAAAAACCACCCTATGGGATGATTGCCATATTATTTGTTGGTGCATTCGTTGCCATATTAAATGAAACATTGTTAAATATAGCCTTACCTTCCATTATGACAGAGTTTGATGTGAGTCCGTCGGCAGTACAATGGCTGTCTACCGGATATATGCTAGTAAATGGCATTCTCATACCAGCTAGTGCGTTCTTTATTCAACGCTTTACCAACAAAAATCTGTTTATCACTGCAATGTTTCTATTTACAGCTGGTACATTCTTAGCAAGTTTAGCACCGTCTTTCGGAGTACTACTTGTAGCAAGAATGATTCAAGCCTCTGGTTCAGCTGTTATGATGCCACTATTAATGAATGTGATGTTAACAGCGTTTCCTGTTAAAAAACGCGGAACAGCCATGGGTACCTTTGGACTTGTTATGATTGTCGCGCCTGCCATTGGCCCAACATTATCTGGCTGGGTAATTGAACATTACAGCTGGAGAACTTTATTTTATATTGTTTTACCGATCGCAGTATTTACACTTGTATATGCCATTTTTAAATTGAAAAATATTACGCCACAACGTGATATTAAACTTGACGTCCTATCTATTATTCTATCAAGTTTAGGTTTTGGAGGACTATTGTACGGATTCAGTACAGCTGGAGAAAATGGCTGGGATGATCCTCTTGTGTATGGAACGATTATTGTGGGGGTAATTTCTGTTACCGGTTTGATCATGCGTCAGCTTCGTATGGATGATCCAATGCTCGAATTCCGGATTTTTAAATACCCAATGTTTGCATTATCCTCTGCTATTTCCATCGTGCTTGCAATAGCGATGTTCTCAGCTATGATTTTAATGCCTATTTATGTACAAACGATAAGAGGTATTTCCCCATTCGAATCTGGACTGCTCATGCTCCCAGGTGCTTTGGTGATGGGGGTAATGTCGCCAATAACAGGGCGTTTATTTGATAAATATGGACCAAAGCTATTGGCTATTTTTGGTTTATTCATTACGATTAGCACAACGTATTTCTTTAGTAAATTGAATATGGAAACAGCTTATGGAACAATTATGCTCCTTTACACCCTTCGCATGTTCGGAATGTCCATGGTGATGATGCCAGTAATGACAAATGGATTAAACCAGTTACCAATGAAGGATAACCCACATGGAACTGCTATGAACAATACGTTACAGCAAGTATCTGGAGCAATCGGTTCTGCATTACTTATTACCGTTATGAACAACCGAACAGAAACAAAGGCAGCAGAATTAGGAAAAGAAGCAATGGCAAACATCGATCCAAGTACTATGGCTTCAGAACAAGCGATGGCTGAAATGCAGGCGCAAATTGCAAATAATGCCATGTTAAACGGAATTAACTTTACATTCCTCATTTCTACAATCATCGCTGCAGGAGCGTTAATTTTATCGCTCTTTATGAAACGGGTCGATACCAGTCAAAATCAAAAAGAACAACAAGAAATGATGATGAAACGGACAGCAAATCATGATAATCATCCAGCTACTGTCACAAACGAATCCTAAAAACTGTTGTGAATACCAATCTTAGCTTGTAGAGAAACGCTTTGTTTCTTTACAAGCTTTCTTTATGTTCTACTAGGAAGTAAACCACATGCTCTCCACAGGAAAAGTCCGACTTTTCGAGGTCACTTCATCCCGTCACTTTAGGGCATTACCAGTATTACTTCCATATCAAAAAAGGCTCTCCTTCACCGAACGAACCTGAAATAGATAAAGGAATCGTTGATATTCTGATAGACCTTTGTTATTAAAGCCTGTACGCAAGTTACAATGACGAAGCACGTACGGTTCTGATGAATTATTACTAGCAGTACTAAAGTGACACTTCAATCAGTGGAAGTTTTGTTTATCCTCCAATGATGTTTAGTACCACAGGGGTATGACCTAAAGCCTCTGAACCAATCGGTCATTTACTAGCAGTAGATCCCACACTTACCAATATTGGTTTTACTTTTTGCTTAAAGTGGGGTCTTATTGCCAGTTATATGTACTGATAAATTCATCCAAAATTGCTTGATGACTCTTTACAAGAATAGTAGGTAAATTACTTGCGTTAAAAAATTGCAAAGATATCGATTCCTTTTCATCCATCTGCAAGTTGCCGTAAAAGCTCTTTGTATAATAAGCGACGGTGACGACATAAAATTCATCACCATTTTCTGCTCTAATAAAATGTTCCTTTCCAGAATAGACATTTAATAAAGCTAGACTATCTATTTGTAAACCTGTTTCTTCAAAAACTTCTCTACAGGCAACTTCTTCCGTGGATTCACCTAATTCCATTAATCCACCCGGAATCCCCCATGAACCATTAGGGAATTTGCGTTGTTGTAGCAATATTCTATTTTCTTCATCTAAAATGATAGCAACAGCTCCAACAAATATTAGCGGTCGATGCCCTACTAATTCTCTTAACGTTTCAATGTATCCCACTATCCGTCTCTCCTTTTGGCCATTTATCCTTCTTCCCAAGTTTTTCTAAATCCATAGAACGGGCGGTAGTGATGTTTTTCATAGTACGTATAGGAACTACTGCTTGCTAATAGATCAACCCTTGTTTTCGGATACATCTGGCGTACATAATCCAGTAACTGTCTTCCTAAACCTATACCGCGATAGTCTTTAGCGATAAGCAGTTCACAAATATATAATGTAACATTTTCATCCGTCAAACCTCTTACATAGCCTATAATCCTTTCTTCATCTTCTAAAACATAACGGACATTGGAATGATCCCAGGCTGCTCTCGTTGTTCCTTCATTCTGCACTAGGTTATTCCAATCCTCTTCTTGATTTAAGAGCTGAATAGAAGAAAAATCATTTTTTCGATACATACGTATTGCTATCGTTTTTTGTTCAGTTAGCTGAATCTTCATTTCATTCTCCCTTGAATCATACATGTAGTTCATTACACTTTTCTATTAATAATTCCGCCATTTCCTTCGGTTTTACATCTATATTCATTAACTGAGGAATATCAATCCATACTGGATGATAAGTGCCTCTACCAGTTGTTTTATTACAAAATTCTTCTCCCATTCCGGTGCCAAACCTTCCAGAAACAATGCGAGCCAGAAAGAAATACTGATCACCATGGTATGAAAGAATGCCCAGACAGCTGGTAATCGAAACTACAACACCTAGTTCTTCTAAAGCTTCTCTTTTCGCAGCCTCTTCTGGAGTTTCATTCACTTCAATTCCTCCACCAGGAAAAACATAATACTCCAGTTTGTCTACCCTTCTCCTTATCAGGACTACTTGATTATTTTCAAGCAATACGACTGAATTGCGATTTCTCACAACCTCTCATCGCCTTTCTTGAGAAATTAACATGATGCATATATCAACGTATTAATCATCATAACAAAGGAGCATGTCAATCAGCTAACCTCCATATTATTAGGACTTTGATTATTAGCTACTTTCTTCGGCCTTCAACAAAAAGCAATCTATAATCATATGTATTCCGCGATTATTCGTTATTCTTATTAAATTCAAGCAGCCAACAATCGCGATACGCTCCTTCATGAAATTCGAAATTCAATAGCTTTCTTATTTTTTTAAAACCAGCTTTTTCATAGCACCTCAATGCTCTAATATTCGTAACTTTCGGATCCATTATAACCTTATTTGCTCCTTTTTCTTTTAATAAATGTTGCACCATTGTTGTTACTAGGAGTGTACCTATCCCTTTATTCCAACAATCTACCTCGCCTATGAACTGATCCATACCAAACATTACCTTTTGACATATACTCCGTCAGTGCACTCGTCTGTTCATTAATTGGGTAAATCTGAATATACCCAATCGGCGAATCTTTGTAGATTACAATGGAACGATCTATTTCTGGATTGTGATCATAAAAATCTGCATTTACCATGTCCAAGCTATAAGGTTTATCTCGCCCTTCGTAGAATTCTAATATTTTTGGATCTGTCAGCCATTTTTTTATTAAAACTTTGTCTTTAGCTTTTAAGGAACGAACACCTAACTTTCCTTTGCTCCAATTCACACGATCACCCGCTTATTAAGGTTCCAAAAAACATGCTCTGAATCAACACCAGTAAAAATGCTCCATTTAAAATCGCCTCACATAGCGTTAGTTTTTAATTTTCACAACCTTCCTCCTCCCATTCATTTTACGAAGTGCCCTCACCACTTTCCTCAGCAGGGATATGACATAAATAGCTCTTGTATCTTCATTTTTCCCTTTTCAACAGAAGTTTCAATATACCCAATGATTTGCTCAAATGTAAATACTTTCAATATTATGTCCGATCGCTTGTGGGCAGATTGAAAATCTTCCTTTACCATTCTCAGTAATGCACGAAGTTCATTTTTACTTACCTCTACAATCGAACCCGTTTCTAAGCCATATTCTAATTCATCTATAATTTGAGTCGAAACATTATAATGTTGAATTAGCATCCCATTAAGCAGACGAAAATCCTGATGATACCTTTCAAATAACTGTTTGTTTACTTCCATTCTATTTTTCAACCATGCGAAATAAAATCCATGTAACCATAGATCATCTGCTATAAGATGAGAATAATATCCCTTAATATAATCAGAAGTATCCTCTTTATATGTTTGATAAAAATCGTTCCATGCTATGACTCTTGAAAAATCTTCAATATTACCTTGATAATAATGTGATTGATCCTTAGGATGTTTTGCATCTGCAGCAATCCCTCCTAATAAAAAGGCATGCTTGTTTCGTAACGATAGTTGCTTAGCGATTTCATTTGCAATAATTAAGTGCATCATTCGTGAACCCACATCATCACTCCTAATTCTACAGTTAGGCACTACAGATGTTTTACAATCTAATTCAGAACAGGGTATAACTGGTGAATCTTAATAATTGTTTTTATTTCTGATGGTGTAATGCCCTAAATGTTGGGCTTAACTCACTCCATACATCAAATTTGTTTCCATTTGGATCATAAAACACAAAATTTCTTCCAGCATGTCCCCGATCTTCTATTTTGCCCACGTTAATATCTCTGCCTTTAAAATCTTGATGCAAGTTCGCTAACGCTTCTACACCATTCACTTCAAAGGTAACGGAAAAACATTCGTTCCCATAACTATCTGTAAAGTTAGCTGATTCACCTAATGGTGATTTAACAAGAAAAAAACTTTGATCAGCAAATTGTAGAATTGCTTTATCATTATCTTTATAATTCACTTTAGCTCCTAAGTGTTCTGCATACCACGTTGCTGATTCTTCCACTTCTTTAACAGGCAGATAGGTGGTCCCTACACGAGATAATTTCCCCTTCACTATGCTTCTTCCCCCTTAGTTAATGCTTTATTAACTGCTGCTATTGCATGTATTTTTGCTGTATCAAACAACGGAACTTGCGCATCATCTTGACCGATGAGCAAGCCAATTTCTGTACATCCTAATATAATCCCTTCAGCTCCTTGGTCAATCATCCCTTGTATAACTTCTTTATAATAGGTTCTAGAAGCATCTTTAATTTCTCCTAAACACAATTCATTAAAAATAATGGCATTGACCCGCTCTCTTTCATCCGGCTTCGGGATAATAACTTGAATTCCTTGTTCACGTAAACGAGATATATAGAAATTTTGTTCCATCGTATAATTCGTTCCTAATAATCCTACTTTATTGCAATTACGTTGTTTGATTTGCTCTGCTGTTGAGTTAGCAATATGTAAGATTGGTATATGAGTAGTTGCTTCAATGGCTGGTACTACCTTATGCATCGTATTCGTACAAATAATTAGGAAGTCGGCTCCTGCTTTTTCTAAAGCATGTGCACTTTTACTTAGTATCTCTCCCGCCTTCTCCCAATCACCAGTAGCTTGGCAACTCTCAATTTCTTGGAAGTCCACACTATACAACAAGCATTTTGCAGAATGTAATTCACCCAAGCGCTTATTTACTTCTTCATTAATGATGCGATAATACAATGCTGTAGATTCCCAACTCATGCCACCAATTAATCCAATAGTTTTCATAACTGCCTCCTTAATCATATAAACTAGTTCAATCTAATTATTTAATCGCAATGAAAGTCGAAGCATATCTCTACAAACAATTCCATTTTCAATAATTTCAGTAGGATAATGTTTTGTGAAGAAATCTTGCTCGATACCTGTAATACGAAAACCACATTTCTGATACAGGGCAAGCTGCCCTATACTGGAATTACCTGTTCCTACTTCGATACCATGAAAACCGTTTAGTTGCGCTGTTTCAATGGCATGTAAGACCAATTTTTTACCAAGTCCTTTCCCTTGAAATCGTTCATCAATAGCAATATTCATCAGTTCTGCCGTATCCATACGCTTCGCCATCAGGACATACACTCCAATTACCTCTCCTGCTTCTTCGGCAATAAAACATTTCCCCTTGATAAGATAAGCTTCAATTAATTCTTCGGACGGATCTGCTAGTAATAGCAAATGTCTCGGTGCCTGTTTCTTATCTCTTAGCTCTGTTATTTTCATTCGTTTTCTCCATTCTCATTATTCTATTTTTGAAGGGACTATTCCTAAATACCATTTGTATTCATCAATACAACTCTCCATCCATCCGGATCTTCAATAGTGATACCTTTCTCTTTCCAATAACCATTCTCTGGATCTACTTCGTAGCACCCCATATCCTGTAGCCGTTTAACTATAGAAATAATTTCCTTTTGGACGGGAATATAAAAGACTAGTAAATTATCTTTGGTGGGTGCAGGACAAGGACTACCATCCACATGTTTTGTGAATTCAAGTTGGTACGTAATCTCTGGAAGACCTAATATGACACCTGTATACCCACGATGACCAGTAAATTCGGTAATTCGCTTTAATCCTATACCTTTTTCATAAAACTCGATAACTTCATCAAATTTATCCGTTGGTCTAGCTATTCTTATTTGTGCTGCAAAAAAATCATGAAATTCCATTTATTTATGCACTCCTTGTTTTGTTGTTATAATTGATGCCATCCATATACATATTCTGTAAGTTTCTTTTCAGCGATCATAATCTCTTTTGCATCTATTCGCTTGGCGCCCATTGTTTCATAAAAATAGCGTGCATTATTATCAGCTAACACTAATACAAGCATAGACCGGAAGCCATCTCTCCTCAATTGTTGTGTGACAGAACGAAATAAACGTCTACCGATACCTATTCCTTGATAGTTCTTTAATAAATAAATCGCATACAGCTCCCCTTGATAACCAGGGTAGTCATTCGTTCGTTCTTGACCACCAACTGCAAAACCTACAATATTTCCAGTATGATCTTCCGCTATAAACACGGTCTGATTTCTAAGATTATCGTTCCAAAGATTAGTTCGCCTCTCATAAGTCTGCTTTTGTATATAAGCATCCGGAATAATTCCTTTATAAGTGGATTTCCAGCTTTCCACATGTACGTAGGCTATTTTAGCTGCATCCGCCATAATTGCCTTTCTTATTTTCATCGTATCACCTTTTTATGTATTACTTGGAATTAGCTTTCATACGTTAAAACACTTCACGTTCCCTATTTTTCGATAATCTACTTGTCTCATTTGCTTGAAGCATCTTTGAAATATAAATAAAGCCAATAACGCATATGGCTGTAATTCCCCAGCTAAGAACATTCCGTATAATCAGACCTTTATCAAAGGCATCTACACCATAAACCGAAATAAGCTTAATTTTTATAAAAGCCAAGATAATTTCTCTTGCTGCAAAACCCAGTGTAATCAGATTGAACACGAGAAAATATTTCCGCTCATTAAAAATCGCCTTCATTTTTTGCCTACTGTATCCCTGCAATTCCACAAAATCTAATGTAAACAATAGAAAGAGTGGCCTTTTTATTAATATAGTAAATAGGAAAAAAACTGCCATCGCAAAGGCATAGTAGACATTATTCCAAAGCATCTGCAATGCCGATCCTGCCAGCACATTTACTAAAGTACTTGCTATAAGTGTCAGAATCATAAAGGCACCAAATATATTAACCTGTTTAACTCTAAAAAAGCGAATAAACGAATAAATAATTCCTGGAATCGTCGATATTAGCATCGCTGTGTAATCTCCGATTGTATCTCTCATAAAATTCCAAATAAATAATGGAAATACTAGATAGCAAATGACATCCCAGATCACAATATTTTTTTGCATAAGGTACGCTCCCATTTTTTCCAATTAGCTAAACTTAAATACTTCCAGAAAACATAGTGCTCTCAGCCACAGGATTGCATGGTATAGCTTCCCATTATATCCAATAAACTTATTAACAAGCATATATGTACCATAGTCCAACTACTATTTTTCGCATATATCTACCTATCAAACTTTCCTTATTGCCTGTTAAATACTGTATCTATTCCTAATTTACTAGATTGTTAGCTATTTACCCAGCTTCAACATCATTCGAATGGTTTGTAGCTCGTGTCCGTCAAAATTCTCCGTGAATTCCTCGATAACCTCGAACCCTTTGGATTGATAAAATCGCTTTCCAATGTCATTATCCTTTTCGACATTAATATATATTTCTCTTGCCCCTCGTAAATAGTCAATTCCATGAGTTAATAGAGCAGTTCCGAGTCCAATGCCTTGGTATGCTGGCAACAAATATATAGCTCCAAGTTCTACTTTCCCTGAATCAAATACAGGCGAAAAATTTGCAAACCCTACGATCATTTTATCAAAATCAACAACAAAAAGATTTGAAAAATCCATTCGACGCCTCATCATCTCATCACTGTAGGCAGAATTTAAAAAGTTATCCTGAATAGGTAACGGAATAATACCATCATACGTGGCATGCCAGCTTTCTTTAGCAACAGCTTGGACAGAAGCAATATCTCGTTCTTCTAGTTGGCGGATTACATAATTCATCATTACGCTCCTTTCTATTATATAAAAAGCATTAATGAAAATGCTTGCTATTTTTTCTGTCAATGCGTCTATATTGTCCTGTTTATACTTCTATTCTCATCTGTTTTTCAAGTCAGCCATTTTCAAACAACATATAACTAAATCTGTAAATTTAGTGAGATAAGCATATCATCTAATATAATTAAATTCATTATATTATGAATTCGATAATACTACAAAAAAAGACGCAGGATTATATACTATCCTCCATCTTTTATCAGTATTGCTTATTCTATAACTTTGTTTCGTTGCAAGGATGGTGGGCAAGCAAAATTGTATGCTTTAATTTTTTTGTTTACCGTTTTAATTTTTCTTTTTCTTTCTTCACCTTCTAAAGCGCTAATTTCTTCCTTTAGCGTGTCAATCTCATTTGCTAATTCAACCCACTTCGGAAGTACATGATTATCCTTCATGGTTTTGTATAACTGTTTTTCACTTGGATTCATGTAATCCTTTCCCAGCTTTAAAGGTTTTCCTTTGCCCGGTAAATGATCAAACTGACCATCCTTTTCCGCCTTCCTAATCATTTCACCAATAGGATCAGCATACTTCGGCTTCTCTTTTAGTTCATTTTTTTCATCATGATCTTGATCCATACGTTCACCACCAATCGCTTTTTTACGATGATGTTCCAATAAATAGCTTATGCATTTGTATTCGACAAATTCACCAAAGTACCTGCCTTATCTGAAATATTCATAAAGTTGTCACAGTATATGTACCTAGATAGACTGGAAAAAGCGTAGTCTTAATATTGATAAATAAGTTCAACTGCAGCTTCTATCTCTATTTGACCTGGTTCTATCGGTGTAGCGAAGCTCTCCGCTGTTGTAGCAAACGTTTTATAAGCAACTGGTGGTGATTCTGTCTGTTCAATAATTTTAACAGGGATTTGATCTAGATTAAGCTGCAACGAGTCGGTAATGGTTCGTGCTTTTCTTCCACCGTCCTCAAGGGCAAAACGAAGCGCCTCCTCATAAAATGCCTGAGGATGATCTGTAGTAAATACAATATTGGATACCCGATTAACTCCCTGCTGCACAGCGGTATCAATTACAATTCCAATCTGATTTAAATCCTTTATGATGACTCGTATCGCATTGCTAACCTGATAGCCTCGGTCAATTTGTTTTCCATCTTCATAATCATACTTCGGGGAAATTGTATACGAAGCAGTTTGAATATCTTCTTGTGAAATTCCTAGGTTTAATAAAGATTGAATCACTTGATTCATCGTTTGCGCATTTTCCTGTTGTGCTTGGCTCAGCGATTGATTTTCCGTCACAACAGCCAATTGAATTGAAACGACATTTGGTTCAACCGAGACCTTTCCATTTCCATACACCGTTAGTCTTCGCCTTGACTCTGTAGCTTCAGGAGTGGGCTGCTGTCTGACATAAGGGTTGTAAGAGTATTGCATCTGCACTCTCCTTTCTCCATTTATTTCATTCTATGCTTTGTATAAGTAAATGATTAACTATTTTCATGCTTGGCTTTTATATTTGTGAACTTCAGCGAACCTGCAACAGATTCGAATATTCTAATCTATACCTCCTTCCACTTGTTGCTCCAATTGAGTCAAGATTTGCTTTTTGTAATATTCGTTTTGTAACATGGGAAGTCGGTAGTTGGAGAAATTCTCTCGCTTGTCGATTGTTAATATATGGATTAATTAATAAAGCATAATCGGCAAGTGCTTGTTTATGGGCCTCATTTGACTGCGAATGACAATTAGAGCAATACCACTTGCCATAATAGAAAGTCATTTTATTCCGTTCACAGCTTGGGCATAGGACACCTTTCATTCATCAGCATGTACTCCATACATCTGCATAGCATCGATCTCTTCGGGAGTATAAACTGGAAGGATAGATACAGCAAATCGGTCTCTGTAAAGCACTTTTTAGAATAGCGTGCTTGAAGTTTATCGATTCTCTCTATTAATCTCTCCTTATGGATAACTATTTTTATAATTGCTGATTTATTGGTTAAATTCTTTAAAATTGTATTAGCGTTGCTATAAACAACAAGCTTCTCTAAAGGAATTGATGGGAGGTTAAATTGCCGGAGCCAGCGAAGTAGACAAAGATGCTGCAGGTTGATCTGATCGATTGGATTTCTAAGAACCTGTTCCATGTCATCGGTAACTCGAATTACTTGTCCGCTATCATTAAAAATGACAGGCTCCTTTATGTTCTTAACTTCTTTCATTACTAAAAAACGATTCAAGAGGAGTGAACTACTCCCACCACTTACCACCCTTACGGGTTGCTTGAAGTGTATTTGTAACTTCGACGACTTAGTTGTGAACTTCAGCGACTTTGCTTAATTCTGCCAATAATCAGGATCAGACATCCGCATTTCTTCAACTACATCATCTAAGTCAGCAGGTGTTATGGTAAAAATTGAATTTTCATCTATTGCTTGCTTTGCTGCTTCATAAAAGAAACGAGTGCTTCCTGGATATTCCTCATCCATTAAAATAAGACAGGCATCACTTTTGTCAGCTAACCACATATTTTTTGCTTTAAATTGAAACGAACCTTTATAATCTCCTTGGTAAATAGGCTTGTAAAAATCAGCTGTAGCCACTAATGCTTGATATTTTTCCTGAAGTGACTCTGGCCAGCGTGTTTCTTGATTTTCAAAAGGCGGAAAGATACCTAGTTTTATATCATAATCCTCTTGTAAATCTAACACGATTTCTGCTGTCCATATTTCCACTCCCATTTGCCCTGATAGGAGTATCCATTCTAGTCCCTCTTCTATGAGTGGGACAATTCGCTTTACAATAGCAGCCTTTATATATGTGATTCGCGGATCATCTTCTTTAAATATGTTTATTTCCATTGGTTTATATCCTGTGACTGCTAAAATTTTCATCTATATGCCTCCTTGCTATTAGAACAAAAACGCAAGCATCCGATTAGAAACGTAGCAACTAGAGCCAATCAACGGAGATAAAGGAATCACGGGGTGCTTGCGAGTCGATGATGACTTAGATTAGGTCAATTCGTGAAGTCGACTCGTTTCTGGGCGCTGGAGCTAGACGCAGCTCCAGCGCCCATATTTATCCACATGGGCTAATTTTATATTTTCCTCACTATCGTTGCATTAAACAAAAACAAAAATGTCAAGTATTAATTAATTTCAAATAAATGTAATTAAAGGGAATTT
>NZ_CANMAB010000106.1:0-14057 GCF_947495635.1 uncultured Virgibacillus sp.
ATAATAGCTACTAGAGGAAGCGTAAATCTGAGCATGTAGTGATAAGGACTGAGCGAATTTTGCTCCGTTTTTCTTAGCTTATCCTTGTCTATCCCGCATATAATTGGCAGTAAAATCCCACTGATTGCTAGTCAAACTTTATAGTTTAAACGTATTTATTTCTTCATTTAATTTTTCAGCTAGTTCTGCTAGCTCATTTGCATTAGAAGATACTTCTTCCATAGAACTAGATGTTTGTTGGGCGGATGCGGCAGCCTGTTCCACGCCAGCAGCAGATTCTTCGGAGACAGAGGCAATCTCTTCAATTAGCTGATTCATATCTACGCTATTTGCTGCAATTTCCTTTAAATTTTCAGAAATTGTATTTATCTTATTTGTCATATCTCTCACTGCATGATTGATGGTAGTAAAGTTCTTACCAGTAGTTTCAATTTGTGCAGTTCCTTCTTTTACTTCATGATAGCCACTATTTAATGACCCAACCACTTGGGTGGTTTCTGATTGGATATTTTGAACAATCGTAGTTATTTCTCCAACTGATGATGCAACTTGCTCGGATAGCCTACGTACCTCATCAGCTACAACTGCGAATCCTTTTCCGTGTTCACCAGCTCTAGCTGCTTCTATGGCAGCGTTTAAGGATAGCAAGTTCGTTTGATCTGCAATATCTTTAATAACAAGAACTAGCTTGGAAATCTCGTTTGACTGATGATCGAGCCCTTGGACTTTTTCTACTGCTTCCGCAACAATCGAGTCTATTTGCTTCATTTGTGATACGGATTGTTTCATCAGTTCTGTACCTTCAGAAGTTAACTGTTGAACTTTCTGAGAGCTTTGCATCACTTCTTGACCATTTGCTTCTGATGATTGAACTTTTCGTACAAAATCATTCATATTTTCCGATAAATCGCCTGCACTTGTTGCCTGTGTCTCCGCACCTGAGGACAGTTCTTCCATTGTGGATGCAATTTGATTACTTCCCTCTCTTACCTCGTTAGCTGATTGAGTCAATTCCTCACTGCGAGATGAGACAGAATTGGAAGCGTTTTGAACTTTGAAAAGGATCCCTTTAATATTGTCCTTCATTTGATTAACTGACTGTGCAAGTTGCCCGATCTCGTCTTTTCCTTGATAATTCATCGATGTGGCTTGGAGGTTTCCATTTGCTACTTCTGAAGTAATTTTTACAACGTTGCTCAAATGGAGGGATGTCTTCTTACTAATTAGAATCATAAGTAAAATTCCAACGATAATAGCTGTTAAATTGGCTATCATTAATACTATTGTACTATAATTCATTGTTTCTGAAGCTTGATTCACAGATGTTTCTTGTTCTTGGCGAACGATCTTGCTTAAATCATTAACGAGCTGGATTGTTTCTGTTCGTAGTCTTGTTGAATAAGAGCGTAATGAATTTGCCATCGTATCTTCTCCACTTTGTACGGAAGCAACCATCTCATTAAAAAACGTATCATTTATACTAGCATCATTTTCTACAATCTTTTTAAATATTTCTTTTTGCTTGTTTGTTTTCATCGTGGGTTTAATTTTCTTAACAAGTGCATCAAATTCCGCTTGGTATTCTTTGAACATGTTTACATATTTATAATCCTCGGAAAGTAAATAGTCCGCAATTTGTACATCTTTTCCTTGGATCAGAGAAGATAGCTGAGTCATCTCGTTCACACGTATACTTTGCTCGCTGATTTGATCCATATTCTTTTGCCCTTTCGTTAATTGTACATAAACGATCGTGGTTGCAGCGATAAACAGAGCCGCTGTTATAAGAAAAATAGCTACATACTTTTGACCTATTTTTACATTTTTCCAATTAATAGGGCTTTTGTTCTTTTGTTTAATTGTCTTTTCTTTCTTTTGTTTTACTTTAGGTTTTATTTTTTTGACCTTATTTTTCTTCATATATATCCCCCAGTTATATTAAGAAAAGCATTTTCTTTCATTATCGACATAAAAGAACTGAGTATGAAGTACTATTTAAAATTTTTTAACATTTGCTTCATTTAATGCGTATCATGTAAAATGTGAAATTGTGGTTTGAATTGAAATAACTATAAATACAGGTGATATATATGAACTATTCAGCTTTTTTAACCGTGGAGAAGGATAAAAATGAATTAAAGCAAGAGCTAGACTCATTAGAAGTCCAATTATTTCGCATGCAAAATAGTATAAAAGAAATAGCTAAAAAGTCTGACGTTATTAGTATTGACCAAACACAAGATGACAATTGGGTTATCATTTATGCAGATAAACAATCAAATTCTTTCCAAATTATGCTCCATGAATGTACCAAGCCTTTTCGAGGTAATTGGGATTCAGCTATTCAAGCAGAATATAAAAATACAAGTACCCTTCATATTTCAGATATAAAAGGGGAACAGAACAAGGGGTTTGGCTCTGTATTAATGAGGCATTTAAAGGAAATAGCTAGAGATGAGAATAAGCAGTACATCACTGGTGACATTGTTCAGCGGGATTTTGATCATGTAAATCGGCTGAAGCATTTTTATAGTAAACATTATTTTGATGTGAAAATAGATTATCAAGAACAATATGGTGAAATACTTTGGATTAATAATTGATGCTGTTCCGTAAAAACGGAGCAGTTTTTTTGAAATAAACACAGTTTGTAATAACAGGACAAACACCTAATGAATAAGATAGTCAATAGAAACAATGAGACTATATTCATGGGGTCTTGCTAATTTCTATGAATAGTAGTTACTTGAATTGGGAGCGTATATACAAATGCAAATTCATGTGATTAAACGAAATGATACATTATGGAACATTGCGGAGCGTTATGGTTCTGATTATCGACAAATAGCTGTATTAAATCAATTGAATAATCCAAATATATTAGTGATTGGGCAAGCACTTGTCATTCCAGATCCACGTAGAGAATATGTTGTGCAGTCTGGAGATACATTGTGGATGATAGCCCAACGATATCAAATACCTGTACAGGAGATTGCGGCAGTCAATCAAATAACAGACCCTAATTTGTTATTTGTAGGACAGATGTTAGAAATACCTTATTATCCATATATCGTACAGCTTGGAGATTCGTTATGGGAAATAGCCCAACAGACTGGTGTTACAGTTAATGAATTAATGAGGATGAATGCAATTACCAATCCATCGCTTATTTATCCAGGTCAAGTATTAAAAATTCCTCAACCATCCAGGCCGGTTAAAGAAATAAATGCATATGCTACAAAAACGGGAGCACAAGGTGCTCAGGAAATATTGGCCTATGGAAGGCTACTAACGTACGTAACACCATTTACGTATAGTATTCGATCAGATGGTACGATTACCGAGCTAAACGATTTACCTATTCTTGAAGCGGCAGAGGCAACAAATGTGCTGCCACTTTTAGTATTAACAAATTTCGTTGAAGGGGACTTTGACTCTGATTTAGCAGCAACATTATTACGGAGCCCTGAGTTACAAGAGAAGTTAATAACGATTCTATTAGAAGAAATGCAAGAAAAAGGATATCAAGGAGTAAATTTTGATTTTGAATATGTTTATCCTGAGGATCGAGAGAACTATAACAACTTTTTACGGCGTGTTGTAGCTCGCCTTCATCCTAATGGATATCTGGTTACTACGGCTCTTGCTCCCAAAATTAGAAGTGATCAAGAAGGATTGCTCTATGAGGCTCATGATTATAAAACACAGGGAGAAATTGTTGATTTTATTGTGCTCATGACTTATGAATGGGGATGGGCAGGAGGAAGACCATTAGCGATAGCGCCAATTAATGAGGTACGTAAGGTACTAGATTATGCAATTACAGTCATACCTCGTGATAAAATTATGATGGGAATACCGTTGTATGGAAGAGACTGGAGAATTCCGTGGCAAGAAGGTACTGTAGCTCGAACAGTTAGTTCACAAGAAGCCATCCAACTAGCTGCAACTTATGGAGCGGAGATCCAATATAATGATACCTATCAATCACCATACTTCCGTTATACGGCTGGAGATGGTCAGCAGCATGAAGTATGGTTTGAGGATGCAAGAAGTATCCAAGCAAAATACGATACACTAAGAGATTATGATATAAGAGGGGCTAGTTACTGGGTATTAGGTATTCCATTTCCCCAAAATTGGCCTGTTTTGCAAAATAACTTTATCGTAAAAAAAGGTGACGTTTAGCATTGACACCTTTCTGAATTTTTAAGTATACTAGACATAATTAAAAAGGAGGTGGGTTAGATGAATCATACTGGTAGTGTAACGAAGATTAAAGAATATCTTTGGTTTCGTTATGCGATTTTTTCCGGAAATGTTGCTTGAGGGATAAGTATGCCCTTTTTTACTACAACATTAGGAAAAATACCAGTAAGAGACATCTACCTACAAGCGGATTCGTATGGAAAATCGTTGGCTTCCTCTGAAGTGGAATAGACTAACGCTTCCATATATCTAGTGAAAAAGGCGTGTAAAGGGAGAACTCTTTGCGTCTTTTTTTGGTGTTTTTAAAAGATTGTTCTTTATGATGTAAAAATTGAATAGCAATCTAATAAAAATACTTCTTTCTATGTGTAGTAAGTGTCTCTTCGGCAAACGGAGGAAGAGAAGATGATTATTAGCAGTTTACAGCAAGTGACGCAAATATTAGGTGCAAATATTATATTTAAGGATATTACAGTTGAAATTAAAGAAGGAGAACGAATTGGGTTAATTGGAAGGAATGGAGAAGGAAAGACAACCTTACTAGATTTATTGGCAAAGAAGTCGGAGCCAGCAGAAGGTACGATTACATGGAAAAAGAATTTATCCGTTGGTTTATTACAGCAAGCCCCATCTTTAGAAGCTGAAGCTGAGGTTGAATCACTGTTATTTCAAGTTTTTACAAAGCTTAATCGACTAAAATCACAAATGCTTGAATTGGAAGCTAGTATGTCTTCGGAAACGGAAGCTGATCAATTAATGCTTCTTATTGAAAAGTACGGAAAGCTTCAAGAGCAATTCCAGGATCAAGGTGGTTACGAAATGGATGCTCAAGTAAGGCGTGTAATGAATGGCTTACAAATGGAGCATTTAGCCAATAAGAAGTGGAAGAACCTAAGTGGTGGAGAAAGAACAAAGGTTGGTTTAGCGCAGCTATTATTAACAGCGCCAGATCTTCTGCTGTTGGATGAGCCGACGAATCATTTGGATTTCCTTGCGATTGAATGGCTAACAAATTTTATAAATCAATACCATGGAACAGTTGTCATTGTTTCTCATGACCGTTATTTTCTAGATGAAACAGTAACTACTATATTAGAGATGGACCAAGGAGAACTGTTGAAATATCATACGAATTATACGGATTATGTAAAAGAAAGAGAAACGCGTTTACTGCAAGAATTCCAGCAATACCAGGATCAACAGAAAAAAATAAAGAAGATGAAGGAAACGATTAAACGTTTAAAAGAGTGGGCAAATCAAGCAAATCCACCAAATGATGGCTTGCATCGTCGAGCCAAAAGTATGGAAAAAGCTTTAGAGAAAATGACTGTCTTGAAACGTCCGATTTTGGAGAAAAAGCGTATTAATTTGGATTTTCAAATGGAAAAACGTAGTGGGAAGGATGTTATTCTGCTGGATAATGTGTATAAGCGTTTTCCGAGTAAACCATTATTTTCGGCAGCCAATATGCATATTCGCTTTCAAGATCGTGTTGCTATTATAGGTGAAAACGGAACTGGGAAATCAACTCTGTTAAGAATGTTATTAGGGAAAGATGAACCAGATCAGGGTGCGATCCAACTAGGAAGCAATTTATCTATTGGTTTCTTATCACAGCATATGTTAGAAATGGATGGATCTCGATCTGTTCTGGAAGAATTTCGTGATCAAGTACCTGTTACAGAGGGAGAAGCGAGGGGGATTTTAGCAAGGTTTCTTTTCTTTGGTCCGAGTGTTTTCCGTAAGGTTAAGCAATTAAGTGGTGGAGAAAAAATGCGTCTACGTTTGGCGGAACTTGTGTACCAGAATCATAATTTGCTTATTTTAGATGAGCCAACGAATCATCTTGATATTGAATCCAAAGAGGTTCTAGAAGAAGCATTAGAACAATTTGATGGAACAATTATTGCAGTATCACATGATCGATACTTTTTAGATAGACTCTTTCCTGTAACCTATTTAATTGATCAGGAACGCTTATCGAGATATGAAGGAAATTACACGTTCGCTCGGAGAAAATGGAGAGGTTAAGGATGGTCATTACGAATGCATATTGATTAAATCCAATAAGCAGCTGTGATAATATAAGAATAATATTCCAAAATGAAAGGGAGTTAAAAGATGCAGTATATAACACTTAACAACGGTTTGAAAATGCCACAATTAGGATTTGGTGTTTGGCAAGTACCGGATGAAGAAGCGACCCCTGCAGTGGAAAAGGCACTAGAAATTGGTTACCGCTCTATTGATACGGCAAAAGTTTATGAAAACGAAAATGGTGTTGGTAAGGCACTAGCAAACAGTAATGTTGCACGTGAAGACCTTTTTATCACTACTAAAGTTTGGAATTCGGATCAAGGCTATGAGAATACGCTACAGGCATTTGACAAAAGCTTAGAACGATTAGGCTTAGATTATGTTGATCTTTACCTTATTCACTGGCCGACGCCTGAGTATGATGACTATGTGGAAACATATAAAGCTTTGGAAAAGCTATATAAGGATGGTCGTGTGAAAGCGATTGGTGTTTGTAACTTTAATGTGGAGCACTTGCAACGATTAATAGATGAATGTGATGTTGTTCCTGCGGTTAATCAAGTAGAGTGTCACCCATACTTGCAGCAAAAAGAAGTAAAGGAATTCTGTGAAAAACACAATATATATCTTGAAGCTTGGAGTCCATTAATGCAAGGTGGCGAAGTATTAAAAAATGATGTAATTACTAGTATTGCTGGTAGTTATAGTAAAACACCTGCTCAGGTAATTCTTCGCTGGCATCTGCAATATAATAATATTGTAATACCTAAATCAGTTACACCATCTAGAATGGAAGAGAATTTTAACGTGTTTGATTTTGAACTAACGACTGATGATATGAAAAGGATCGAAGGATTGGATCGAAATGAGCGTAAAGGCCCGGAGCCGAGCGAAATGAATATTAGATAGGCAGAGAAGCCAGACGTGTTTTTTACGTCTGGCTTTTTGCTGAATTGTACAGAAGAACTTTACTAAGTAAGTAATATAGGGTATAACTATTGTAGGTTAACACCGATAGGTCCATTTTGAAAGGAGTGATGTTTTATGAGTGCAACTGTAAAACGAAATTTATGTACGTACACATCAAACAAAATGGAGGAACGGTCGGTATAATGAGGGTGCTTTCTCCATTATAGGAGGAATTTTCATAGTGAACGATTTGGTAAAGTTAGGATGGGAGGAATCATCTTCACCATCTGTCAATTTGAATACAATTGCACGTGTTATTACGGTGCAACGGAATAGCTATCGCATATCTGATGGTCGATATGAGTATATAGCGCATGTTAGTGGGAAATTCTTTAATGAGGTTAATTCATCAATGGATTTTCCTGCTGTTGGTGATTGGGTGGTTGTGGAGAAACTAATTGATGAGAAAAAAGCAGTAATAAAGGAACTATTACCACGTAAAACTCAATTTGTTCGCCAAGCGGCTGGTGATAAGACAGAAGCGCAGTTAGTTGCTGCAAATTTGGATACTATTTTTATCGTAGGTTCGTTAAATGATGATCTTAATGTACGAAGGATGGAAAGATATATTATCTCAGCCTATGAGAGTGGAGCTTCACCAGTTATAGTGCTTACGAAAAAAGATATGTGTAAAGCTGATGAAATAGCTACGATCATGTCTGAGCTTGAAGAGGTTTCAATTGGGATTCCGATTGTTACATTGAGCAGTATAACGGGAGAAGGTATAACGGAATTTATGTCTTATTTGCCTCCACGTAAAACTGCAGCGCTTTTAGGTTCATCTGGCGTAGGAAAATCAACATTGGTAAATGTGCTACTGGAAGAACAGGTTCAACTTACAAATGCTATACGGGAGAATGATAGTAAAGGTCGTCATACAACAACACATCGTGAAATGTTTTTATTGAAAAATGGTGGATTACTTATTGATACACCTGGTATGCGTGAGCTGCAGCTTTGGGAAGGTGAACATGCTATTGATACGGCATTTGAGGATATTGAAGCCTTCGTTACCGCATGTTATTTTACCGACTGCAAGCATGATACGGAGCCTGGCTGTAGAGTGAAGGATGCCCTTAATTCAGGTGAATTGTCTGAAGCACGTTTCCAGAGCTATCTAAAATTACAGCGTGAGTTAGCTTATGAAAAGAGAAAGCAGGATCAAAAAGCACAACTCGAAGAAAAAAATAAGTGGAAGCAGCTTACCAAAAATATGAAGACAAGATATAAAAATCGTAGATATAAATAAAAGAAAGACAGCCTCCATTCCTCATTGGAAATCGGAGGCTGCTTTATTGTCTATAAAAAATGAAGTGGAAGTCGAGTAATCATCAAGAACAGTACTGTATGCGAGTCAAGGCATATAGTTGATTGCCACTCTTTCCAGAAGATTATAGTATATCCCAGATGTAACAGACAGAAAGAGCCTTACTAAAGCAATGTTTTCCTCAAGAATTCTGTGGAAAAAACACAATGGAATACTACTTTATTATTTTCCTTCAAACACTCTAGCAACAGTTTCTTCATATAATCTAAAGTAATTGGGGATTTCTTCAGAACGTAAACCATAGTACATTACTTCAACTAATGACTGATTGTACCATTTTTGCTTTTCGAAAGGAGCGTTAAAATGGTCCCAAACAATTGCACCTTGACCTCTCAAGTCCTGTTCTAAGCTTAGTAAATTATCTAGTTTATCAGCAATAATTAAATATTTTATCTCCTTTTCCGCAGATTTCAAGTTGTCAATTGTATGCTGTTTTCTTTCCTGCCAACTTAGAGATTTATTTTCTGTATTGGCTGCAACCAAGTGAGCTATTGAATCACCAAATTGTTCCTTAATATCCTTAATAGTATAAGAAGTGTCTTCCGCCACATCGTGTAAATATCCAGCACTAATTAATTCATCACGAAAACCAGCTGCTGCTAACCTTGCTGCTACACGGATGGGATGAGTGATATAAGGATCATTGGAACTCTTTCTTCGTTGTCCATCATGTGCCTTTGTTGCGAACGCTTTAGCTTTTTGTCTCATTTATCCAAAACCTCCTGTTTACATAAACTCTTTAGATGATGTTGGATCACAGAGGTCATCATTTCTTTAGACAGGCTATCTGGTTGTAGCAAATGATGAATAGCAAGTCCATCAATGAGTGCATATAACCGTTCAGTTTCAATCTCAGCAGCAAACTGATCAGGTACGAATTGCAGGGAGATAAGATGATCAATAACAGCAATAATAACACGTCGTAAGTCATGATATACCTTTTGATTCAACTGCATTAAATCTGGGTCAACAAGACTTCTTGCTGAAAAACTTAACCATACCTCCATCTCTATTTTTCTGTCTTTATCTAAAGGTATAAATTCAAAAAGAACTTCCTCCATGACTTGTAGTGGTGGACCATCGTACTGTTGACTGGCCATTCTTTCTCGAACTCTATCGGAGACTAGTTGCATGGAATAAAGCAACAACTCCGATTGGGTTGTGAAATAGTGCCTTAAAGCGCCTACTGATAAATCAGCAGCATGAGCGATATTACGAACGGTTGCTTGCTCTATTCCTTCTTCTACAATTATTTTCCATGTTGCTTCTGCTATTATAATTTTTCTTTTTTCATGATCTACTTTTTTTGGCATGTCATTATTATAACACAGTTGTATTATTTAAATAAGTAACGTATAATTTAATTAATACGATTGTACTAAAAAGAGGTGGATTCTTTGATTGGTTGGTTAATTATTGCTTGTGAGATCGGTTTTTGGATATTTGTTTTAGCTGGTTTAATCGCAAGATATGTATTTAAAAAGAGACGGCTTGGGGCTATATTACTTATCCTTACTCCAGTTGTTGACTTTATCTTGTTAATGGCAACAGTAATTGATTTGAAAAACGGGGCAATTGCCACAACAGTTCACGGTATTGCTGCTATTTATATTGGTGTAAGCATAGGCTATGGTCATAGTATGATCAAATGGGCGGATCAACAATTTGCCTATCGGTTTGCTGATGGTGAGAAGCCGTCTAAAAAGAAAAAGTATGGAAAGGAATTCGCTAAAAGCGAACGAGTTGGTTGGTATCGTCATTTGTTAGCTTGGTGCATAGGGAGTGTATTTTTAGGAGGTATCATTTTATATATAAATAATCCGGAACAGACAAATGCGTTATTTGAAACCTTTCGTCTCTGGTCACTAATATTGCTGATTGATTTTGTTATTAGCTTTAGTTATACATTATTTCCAAAGAAGTCTAGTTCTCACGTTTAGCACGATATTATATTTTTTTAGGTTCCTGTTGTTCCACTATATTTACACGATACAAGGATGGTCACATTAGGTAAAATAAATCAGCTATAGGTGTCCTGTTCTAGCGTTTGACAAAGGATTGTTTCATTTGAACTTTAGATATATAAAAAGGGGAGCCCTTTAGCCATTTTCCATAGCTTTTGGAACTCCCTATAATTTATTATTAATGCTTAACTACTTCTTGTCCGCGAACATTCCAAGTTAACGTAAATAATAGAATGGCTAATATGCAAGAACCAGTTAATAAAAGGAAACCTGCATTCCAGCCTGCATGTTGTACAATAAATCCCATAAGTGCATTTGCCATTACAGCACCACCAAGATAGCCAAACAAACCTGTTAGGCCAGCAGCGGTTCCGGCAGCTTTCTTTGGTACAAAGTCTAATGCTTGTAAGCCGATAAGCATAACCGGTCCATATATAAGGAAACCTATTGCTATAAGTGCTAAGTTGTCAATTAAAGGGTTTCCTGCTGGATTAAGCCAATAAACAACAACAGAGAGTAGAACTCCTACCATGAAGATGACACCTGCAGGACCACGACGCCCTTTAAATACCTTATCGGAAATATATCCACATAATAATGTCCCAGGGATTCCAGCCCACTCGTATAAGAAATAGGCTAAACTAGATTCTTCCATATTAAAGGATTTTTCTTCACTTAAATACGTCGGTGCCCAGTCAAGTACACCATAGCGCACAAAGTATACAAACACATTTGCTAATGCAATTGTCCATACCCATTTATTATTTAAAACATATTTAAACAATATTTCTTTTGTAGTTAGTTCTGTTTCGTATGTTTTTTTATCCTTGCTTTGATAATCATTACGGTACTCCTCGATCGGTGGTAAACCGACGGATTGTGGCGTATCTCTCATTAACAAGAAAGCAATGATAGCAACCACGATTGCAACAAGAGCTGGTAGAATAAATATTCCTTCGTAGCCGACAAACACAGCACCAAAATAAGTAGTGCAAATGGATACACCTGCTATCGCTAGTGGTGCCATTAACCCGCCACCAACGTTGTGTGCTACATTCCAAATCGAGGTTTTCGTGCCTCTTTCACTAACGCTAAACCAGTGTACTAATATTCTTCCGGAAGGTGGCCACCCCATACCTTGTGCCCATCCATTTAAAAATAGCATTATAAACATGATAGTCACTGTTGAAGTAAAGAATGGCACGAAGCCAATTAGTAAGTTGATAATAGCTGATAATATGAGTCCAATGGTGAGGAAATATCTAGCATTACTGCGATCTGATACAGTCCCCATCACAAACTTACTTACACCATAAGCAATGGAAATTGCTGCTAAAGCAATCCCTAATTCCCCTTTGGTAAAGCCTTCCTCTGTTAAATAAGGTATCGCAAGCGAAAAGTTTTTACGAATTAAATAATATCCTGCATAGCCAATAAATATTCCTAAAAATACTTGCAACCGAAGCTTTTTATAGGAAGAGTCGATTTTTTCTTCTGGCATCCTTTCTTTATGAGGTGCAGGCTTTAAAAATTTGAACATTTGTTCTCCCTTCTTTCCTTATATTTAAGTTAAATGAGTCAAGTTTATAATGGTAGCCTAATCCGAGTGATCTTGAATGTGAATAGTGAATACAGTAAATTTCATCTACAGGCACACGCTTACCGTGAGTCATCTCATCGATTCATGCCAATTAAGTCTCATCTGAGCACTCTTCCTGTAGAGTCACCACCATATGTTACAATCGATGAAATCAGCATCTTTCAATCACGAGTTATTTTAAATTTACCCGAATAAAATCGCTAATATTCCTCCCCTAGTTGAAGCTTCCCTTTTTATAGATTGTTCGGATAAGCACTTATGAAATTGATTCCAATAGGCATGGGTGTAAATTACGAAAAAAAAAGACATGCTTAAACGCCTCTTCTATAAAAGAAAAGAGGAATAAAGCTGTCTCTCCATTATCTCCGACCCATATATTAACTTATTAATTTAATGTAAACTGTAATGCAATCGCTGTCAATATATTTTTGGAAGAAAGCATTTCTTCATGAGCCTCGTATTTGGAATTAACCACTCAGAATAAGCGATTAGCTGAGTCTGCAAAATTATTAAAGAAAGATCATTACAATACGAACAATTGGTCAAGGTATGTTATGATATGGATGGAGGTCTAAAATTGGAGGTCTATAAAATGGAAGAAGGAATTAACCGTAGAAAGACAGAGCATATTCGACTTTGTTTAACCGAAAATGTAGAAGGCATCAATAAATCAACAGGGTTAGAGGGAATTTCATTTATACATAATGCACTTCCAGAAATTAATTTTGATTCTATCGAGACAACTACTACGTTTTTACATAAATCACTGCAGGCCCCATTCTTAGTAAGTTCAATGACTGGAGGGTCTGAGCTAGCAGCACAAATTAATCAAAACTTAGCATTAGCAGCGGAAGAAAAAAGATGGGCGGTGGCACTTGGATCTACAAGGGCACTATTGGAAAGTGACTCGCATAAGGATTCTTTTTTAATACGTAAGCAAGCACCAACTGTTCCATTAATTGCTAATTTAGGTGCTGTTCAATTAAATTATGGGTATGGTGTCGAAGAAGCACAACGAATTGTAGATTTGACGGAGGCGGATTCTCTCGTTCTGCATTTAAATAGCTTACAGGAAGCAGTACAAGATGAAGGGGATCTGAATTTCAATGAACTATTGCCGAAAATCGAGAAGATATGTGAGCGTCTAGACGTTCCAGTTGGAGCGAAAGAAGTAGGATTTGGGATAGATGGTACGGTAGCTAAGCGACTATACGATGCAGGGATTTCGTACATTGATGTAGCTGGAGCTGGTGGCACATCATGGAGTCAAGTCGAAAAGCTAAGATCTCAAGATTCACTTAAGAAGGCTGCAGCAGAAGCATTTAATAACTGGGGAATACCTACAAAGGATTGTATTGTGTCCGTAAAAAGTAAGCTACCGAACATACCACTCGTAGCAAGTGGTGGTATGAAAACAGGCGTAGACGCAGCAAAAGCAATTACGATTGGAGCCGATGTGATTGGATTTGCTAGGCAATTATTGCAAGCTGCAACAGAATCAGTGGAATCTGTAATGCAAACAATGGAACAAATCGAATTGGAATTGAAAATGGTGATGTTTGGAATTGGTGTTACTTCTTTAAACGAGTTAAAAAATACAAAACGTCTAACGATTATGGGGAAATCCTTGCTTGATGAAAGCAGCTAAGCCATTAGGTTTTAGCTGTTTTTATTTTAGTCTAGGAATTATAAAATTAGCCCATGTGGATAAAAATGGGCGAGTTGAGCCGCGTCCAGCCCCAGCGCCCACAAACTGGTCGATTTCACGAATCATCTTACGATAAGGCATTATCGGCTCGCAAGCATACCATGATTCTTTTATCTCCGTTGACTCGCTCCAGTCCTAATCGGGCGCTTGCGCTTTTGTTCAAAGATAAGAAAGTATAAAAATTTGGCTATACCAGAGTGTTTCTTACTGTGGTATTTTAAGTATATGGAAAAAAACATCTTG
>NZ_CANMAB010000107.1:0-14049 GCF_947495635.1 uncultured Virgibacillus sp.
GCTTTGTTGTCGTATAATAGACATAGGGGCATCTCACCTCTCTGTTTATGTTTGTGTGGTAACTAACATTATACAGGGTTTGGGGAGGTGCTCTAATTTTTATGTCTTTAAAGTCTTGAGCCCCAAGGGCTCTATATTATGAAATTAACTCATCTACTTAATATTAACTTTAATAGGTGTTGAGATGTTATCTGGATAGTCAGCTTCATTTTGCTGTGTTATATATACTAGATTATTTTTAGGAAGATATATAATACTTTGTGTAAATATTATAAATAACATTAGGGAAAATATATACTTATTAATTAAATTCATGATTAAACTCCTTCCCAATTTCTAAAGCTAATTTATAGTAGTAGACTGCTTTTTTATAAAATCCTTTACTCTCAAAAATAGTAGCAGCCATTTTTAAATAAAATTTGTAGTCATCACGATCTCCATTTTTATTAAAAAATGGGATCGCTTTTTTTAATAAAAATGTAAGATTGTCTTCACTATAGAATCCGTTTTCACTGTTGATAATCAATGTTTTAAACTTTATTATATATTCTTCATTTCTTGATTTAATTGCCATATCATAAGCCATTTTAATATCTTTAGTAATTTCCATACCTAAATGTTTATAGCGTATTAAGTATAGTAAATATATAGTGTTTATAGAACTATAGTTTTTTCCTTTAATATTTAAACATCTATTCAAATAACTCACCGCTGTATTCCAATTTTTCTCTTTATACTCTAGGTAACCAAGATTATGAAGTATCCTTGCTTCATTTTTTTTATCACCCTGATTAAGTACTTCTTTTAATGAAATATTAAGGTATTCTTTAGCTAAAGTCATTTCTTTTACAAGCATATAATTGATTCCAAGTAATATATGGCAATTCATTATTTTTATTAGATCTAATTGTTCAATATATATTGCTTTTGCTTTATTTAACATTTCTATAGATCTGCAATAACATTCCATTTTACTCGATGCAATTGCAAAGAAATAGTAGAAGTCACCATCAGGTTGATACTGTTCCACATTTTTTACAGCTAATTCGAATAGTTCCATGCTTGCCGGTATCTTATTTTGCTTTAATAGAAGAATTGCCTTGTTTTTATAATAATGATAAGAATGTTTAGTTATAATAATGTCTAAGTTGTTTTCTATTTCTATTAATAATTTATTTGCCTTATATAAGTCCTTTCTTAATATGGTTAAATCAAGCAACTGATTGAGTAAAAATATGTTTTTTTGATCTTGGTTAAGAGCAAAATACTGATCAATGATTTGTTTATAGGAAATAATGGCTGATTCGGAGTTCTTATTAGTAATAGCATTAAAGTAAGTAATTAATAATTCATCTATGTATGGGTCTTTGCTTTTTTCTAATTTTTCATAAGGTATCTTTAGTTTTTTGCAAAGTAGTAATAGAATTTCTTTACTTGCAGTAATGCTATTATTTTCAACCTTACTAAGGTATGGAATAGAACATATGCCTAGACATACTTCTTCTTGAGTTAGATTAAGTCGCTTACGTTTATTTTTTATATATAGTCCTATACTCATATTACTATCCCCTTCAAATTGATCAGGTATAATGGCTTATATACATATTCTATAATGGTAGCCTAAATTCCTTCTTAATTGGAATAAAAATTTTAATATTACGAAGCAAGATAGAACCTCTTGATAAATAGATGGGTGTTTTATAAGCTAAAGTCTTTCGATCTCCGAGTCTTTTTTTATGTCAAGCTTTTTTACTATCGGTTTTAGGTAGGTTGGAAGTAGAAAAACCGCAAAATTAATCAAAACATACGGATTTCTTTTTGATATTTTAATAAAGAAAGGAGGAACATGCTATCAAATATGAGGATGTCATTAATCAAACGATTACCTATATTGAAGAACATTTGCATGAATTGTTAACAATGGAAGATATTGCGGATTGGGCAGGCTTTTCTAAATATCATTTTCATCGAATTTTTCAAACAACTGTTGGTATGACGATAACGGAATATATTCGAATGCGAAGATTAGCAAATGCATCAGTGGATCTGTTATACACAGACGAACGGATTCTAGATATCGCACTTTATTATCATTTTGAATCACAGGAGGCTTTTTCTAGGGTCTTTAAAAAGGCTTATCATTTGCCTCCTGGGAAGTATCGAAAATTAATGTCGGATGTACTGAAAAATAAGGAGGAATCTTATATGGATAATCAAGTGAAAGGTTGGTTTTTAAGTGGGTCGGACCCGTTTAATTATGAGATGGGAATGGATCGGGAGGTCGTACATTGTGGAAAATCATCAGGCTATTTAAAAGCTAAAACGGTGATTGATTCTTCAAACTTTGCTACGATGATGCAGCAATTCAAAGCAGATAAATTTATCGGAAAACGAATGAGACTATCTTGTTTTTTAAAAACAAAAGATGTAGACACTTTTTCTGGTATGTGGATGAGAGTAGATAATGCTTTTGATGATGTTTTACAGTTTGATAATATGAGTAATCGCCCTATCAAAGGGACTACGCAATGGAACCGATATACGATTGTTTTGGATGTTCCTTCTGAAAGCTCGGTCATATCATTTGGAGTTATACTAACGGGTCAAGGCATTATATGGGCAGACCAATTTCGTTTTGAAGAAGTGGATAAAAATGTGGCAACAACTAATTTGGAAATACAAACAGAATTATTGGATGAGCCAGTAAACCTATCATTCGAGGAGGAAATTAGTTAAAGCGGATGTTTTTTCTAATCGAATTCTTGGGTTCTAAACTTGACAAAAATGTGTATCAATTATAAACTATTGGAAATTTCATAAAAGGAAACACGATGATAGGGAGTATTAAGGATTATTATTGTTAAGAGAGCTGCCGGTTGGTGTAAGGTAGTCAACCCCAACTCGCCCTGGAGTGGTAAGGCTGATATGTAGGTCTTAACGGTTAAGTCCGTAATTGGTTAATGAAGTGGATTTGTTTTGTAAATGAATCAAAAAGAGTGGTACCACGAAGGTAAAGCCTGTCGTCTCTTATGGGATGATGGGCTTTTTTATATGATAAGGAGGGAGTACAATTGAAAATACAATATCCAACTCCCCTACAAAAAGGGGATAAAATTGCTGTTACTGCTATTTCAAGTGGTGTAGAAAGACCGTTACATATTTTATTAGAGGAAGCAAAAAGTAATATGGAATCCCTTGGGTATCAAGTGGAATTGGCAGAAACCGTATGGACTGAAGAAAAAGCAAGAAGTGCAACAAAAGAAAAAAGAGCAAAAGAATTTATGGATCTCTATATGGACCCGACAGTTAAAGCAATTATTCCACCGTGGGGTGGACAATTTTCATTAGAAATTTTTCCATTGTTAGATTGGGAGAAAATCAAGAAGATGCCTCCAAAGTGGATACTAGGATATTCCGATATTAGTACAATGAACTTTGTGTATACAACAATTACTGGCAATGCATCAGCCCATGGAATAAATTTTGTGGAGATGTCTGCACCAACTTTAGATGAAACAAGTAGTGGTTGGGAGCGTGTATTAACAGCTAATCAGAAAGAAATTGTTACACAGCAATCATCTTCTAAATTTCAGTCTTCATGGGAGAAGGTGTTTAAAAACCCGGCAACTGGCTTCTATTTGGATAGCCAAACGGAATGGAAAAGTCTCAATACGAAGGAAACTTTCTCTGGAAGATTGTTAGGTGGTGTCATTAATACACTTCAAAATATTCATGGTACACCATTTGATCAAGTGGAAAATTACCTAGATACGTATACAGAAAATGAAGGGACGATTTGGTATCTTGAAAGTGTTGATATGAGTGCAGCTGAGATTTATCGTGCTTTGTGGCAAATGAAAACGAATGGATGGTTTAAAAATACAAATGGTGTCCTAATCGGTAGATTAAGTGGATATACTCCTACAAAGGATTATCAACTAAAGGATGTATTGATCGATATTTTCTCTAAGGAGAATATCTCATTTATTTACGATGTAGATACAGGTCACTTACCTCCACAACTCACCTTAGTCAATGGTGCTTTGGCACAGGTATTCTATGAAAAAGGTGCTGGGAAAATAGATATACATTTTAAATAAAAATAAACTGGAAGCGATGACGGTAAGAGAAATGAAGGAAGGAGGAGGGAATGGGGATGAAGAGCTTATCGAGGTTCTGGCTACCTTGAGTGCTAGGTGTAATCGTAGCAGTAGTTGCAATAAGCTTGTGGAATAAAAAAGAGATAGATTGGGATCATATTATGACAATGAGTATCGCTGGATTAATTGGTATGTTGATTGCAACAGGAATAAAGATGGCTATAAAAATGGCTAATAGCAAATCTAGTGAATAGTTGTTTGCAGGCTATATTGGAATGCAAAAAGTTGTACACTATAGTTAGTAAAGAAAATGGTGCTTTTAAAGTAAAATGATTAAGATTTTGACTATCGCCAATGGTATAGCCTATTTATTAAGCTATATTGGTGATAATCATGCGGTCCTTTAGGAGGGATCGCTTTTTTATGTAACTAATCGGCTTAGGTTGACTTCTTTTAAATTACAATGTAATATATAAATTGCAAAAGTAATATATAATTTACATTGCGTAGGTGAATGTATGAAAAACAATGTGAAAATAGCAAGAATAAAATTATCGATGACGCAAGCACAATTAGCCAAAAAAGTAGGCGTAACAAGGCAGACAATAGGACTAATCGAGAAGGGAGTATATAATCCGAGTCTCCAACTTTGCATTGCCATAGCAAAAGAACTTCATAAAACGTTAGATGAATTATTCTGGGAGGTGGAAATGTAATGAAGTCATGGCTATCGTTTTTATTACCAAATGACGAATATAAAGAAAAAAAGATTCTTTACTTTTTATCAGAAGGATCCATTGTTCTACTGATAGCGTTATTTAGTATATTTATCAGTAGTCGGTACGTATTCAATTTTCAGCTCGATATAGAATTTGCTTTGTTTGCTTCTATATTCATTTTTTTAGGATATGTTCTATTAAGGTATATTATATCTGGTATGGAATATACAGATGTTGCTACAGAACATGCCTACAAGAAAGAGCTAAAGCATATTTTTAGCAGGACATGTAGTTTTGGGATTATTTATATGTTGCTCTATTTCATTTTTGTCGGTATCCCAAGTAAGCAAAATGAATGGGGAGAGCTTTTGGGATTACTTTTAAGTATTTGCCTCATTTGGTTTATTATAAGTTTTATTTCCTTAAAGATCTCCTATAAAAAGAATAAAGAATTGTTATAATTCATTTTACAGACTAAAAAAGAGCGAGCAGCCTACCAGTACAAAAAAGCTTGTAGAAAACATAGGGGTTTATTTACAAGCTGGCGATTCTTCAACAGAGGAATCGTTATTTTTTTGTCTTTACCTTATTATTTGATAGCTGTTATTTTTGTAATCATTTCTCATAAGGTGAAACGTCATCCCAAATATGGGGAAGTGGGGGATCGACTGTCAGTAAATGTCCGATTAGTTCGAAGGCTTTTAGGTCATACCCTTGTGGTACGAACAATCTGTGTGGGATAAAACAAACCCCCACTGTTTGAGGTTTAACTTTAATGAGGATGTCATTTTTCTCTTTTATATCCAGATTTTAAAATGGGTAACATGTTATTCTATGCCTTTCTATAATTCATTTATAAATGAGAAGAAGGAAATTAGTAATAATCTATCGAATTCTAAATTTTCAGCATAAAAATTTAGAAGAGGAATGTGCTATTGAAAAGATTAGTAATTATTACAGTTGGTAAAACACATAGCGGGAAAACTACATTTGCTAAAGCCCTTGAGCAACAGCTACATCATTCATTGGTGATCGACCAAGATAACCATGCTGAATTCATCAACACCTATTACAAACCCTTACTACCAAAACAAGGGCCCAATGCTATTAAATACACGATCACACAATCAATTGTTAGTTATGCTGTTCAACAAACTAATTTACATCTCATTCTTTGTAACTCAAATCGTTCTCGCAAGGATCGTTTAGAACTGCTTTCGTATTTTCAACGTAACGGTTTTACTAGCATTCTTGTTAATTTTGATATCCCTGATCCTATTCTGCAAGAGCGAGTGATTAAAAGTCAGCGCAGTACAGCTATATTTAGGTTTGTTTCCAATTTTGAAGAAGTGCTTACGCGACAACAAGCGGAAACGGATAAGGAGGATATAAAAGCACCATTGATAGACGAAGCAGATCATTTATTTGTAATCAAAAAAGAGCCAGAAGTTCAGTCTGTTATTCAAAGAATAGTAACTTTGGAAGCAAACGTATAACCTATGTATCACCGACTTGGATTGTAGATAATTTAATCAATAATCGAGTTACGGAATCCAATCTAATAAAAACATCGGAGCTGAAAATGATGAAAAGAGAATTAGAAAAAGCGATTCACTTACGTAAAAATGGAAACCATAAAGAATCGAATGAATTGCTCATCAAACTGGTACAGCAATTTCCTGAAAATGCATCGATAAATTATCAATGTGCTTGGAGTTTTGACTTACTAGGAGTAGAAATACAAGCTGTACCTTATTATGAAAAAGCGATTCAATTAGGGTTATCATCAGAGGAGTTGGAAGACGCATTATTGGGGCTAGGGAGTACGTATAGAGCATTAGGTGAATATGAAAAGTCAAAAGATACATTTCTAAAGGCTATCGAGTTATTTCCTGATAATCGAGCCATTCAAACGTTCTATTCAATGACGTTATATAATCTAAGTGAACATAGTAAAGCAATGGAGATATTACTAAACTGTCTAGTAGATACGACAACTGATGAAAAGATAGAACGCTACAAAAAAGCAATTAATTTCTATGCTAATCAATTAGATAACATTTGGAAGTAGATTAGAACATGTAGGTTTGGAGTGATTACATGGTAATTAGGACATACGAAGATAATGATGAGAAAGGCTGGTTGCGATGTCGAGTATTATCATTCCTGGATACTGCTTATTTTGATGATGTACGAAGAGAGAAGGAAAATTATGCTCATCCATCTGTTGAACTAGTTGCAGAAGAGGGTAACCAGATTATAGGTATCATGGATATTGAATGTGAGCAGAAACCAAATACAATCTGTTCTAATGAAAATATAATTAGCGGAATGATTTGGCATATTGCAGTTCATCCAGACTTTCAAAGAAAGGGAGTTGCTACAGCACTATTAGACAAAGCCATTAAATATCTTAGAGATATGGGGATTCGTCGAATCGAAGCATGGACACGGGATGATAGATGGGTGAACAGCTGGTATGAATCAAATCATTTTATAAAAAAGGATGCTTATTTTCATGTTTATATAGAGGGGAAAGAGGTAGAAGGCACGCTGAAATCAGAAGTATTACAATTAACACCAGTTTCCGCATGCGCCCACTATATAGGTAACAACGAAGAAATCTTGAATAGATTTAACAGAGTCCATGAATGTAGCATGTATGAGCTAATATTAAATCATGAGCAACACAATAATCATTAATTTTTGGTTCTATAAAGGTCGAAATTCATCAATGCCTATAAAAGTGCCAGTTCAAGACTTATCAAGAGGGATTTTCCTCCTGTTCGTAAAAAGTTATGGAAAGAAATGTTTTGGTCAAGGAGTTTTTGTTTGTTGACGACTGGCGATTCGTCAGCTACCAAAAGTGGCGATTACCCGAGAAACCCCCACTTCAAGCAACCCGTAAGGGTGGTTAGTGGTGGGAGTAGTTCACGCTTGCGAGTCATTAATGTAGGTTGGTGGAAGGGATTTCACCTTATGGGCGTATAAGACTCGTTTAACAATGGTAAAGGTGAGGGATATTTCAGATGAAACATAAAAAGGCGAAATTAAATGAGGGATATACTATATTTAAACCAATAGGAGTGAAGGTAGAATATCCTATTGTCGATTTAGAGAAAAAACAAGTAACTGGAACTGTATCATCTCATGACAAAATTTATTTAACCGTGCTTGTAGATTTAAAGGCAAATAGAGTCCATGTAAAGGGGAATGTGGAAGGATTAGAAAATAATACGATGGACAACAACGCTTATACAAGCATGATTAAAGCCGAAGCTAGATTTTTTGTTGAGAACCATATTTCTAATCCGAAAGAGTACTATAATCAGTTCAAATAATTGAAGTTTCACTTTATCGGGTTTCTTATTGTTAATGAATTTAAGCTTGAAAATATGCTATGACTAAAACGCACAAAAAGATGACCACGAATTTATGTCGTAATCATCTTTTGAAAGTCTTGGTTTATCTGTATTTGAAAACTGAACGAAAATGGATGTGTGTTTTTCCGTACGTTATAGATCAAGAGTTTTGATCTATTCCATTAATGGCAATGCTGTTAATAATTTGGGCAATTTGCTGAGGTGTTTTATCCATGTCGTTGGCAAGCCAATGTTTAATGACGTGAATACTACCGCTTATAATAAATGTACTTATGTATTCAGATACAGCCGCATCATTTTCCTGACAATCCATCCACGTAGTAATGAGAAAGCTACGTGCTACTTCCATTACTCTTCGCTCAAAAGAAGTATCCCCATTTTCATTTAATAGGACGTTACAGATATCAGACTTTGAAACGATATACTCCAATAGTCTTTCTGTTGTTTGTAACGACTTCTCGATTTCACTAAAATTATGTTGACTTAAATAGGTGTTCATATCTGCAATGATTTCTTCTTCTATTTGTCTAAGTAAATCAAATTGATCTTTGTAGTGTGTGTAAAAGGTAGAACGGTTAATATCTGCTTGCTCACAAATTTCTTTAACGGTAATTGCTGCGATTTGCTTCGTGCTTAACAAACTAATTAAACTATCCTTCAATACCATGCGTGTATATTTCTTTCGTCGATCTAATTTCGGGTTCATACATTGTTCACACTTTCTTTACATTGATATCCAACATTTCAAAAAAATCTGTTGCTTTTTATACGTATGTTTATAAACTGTTTGTTGTTAATCCAACACGGTGTATATTATAATAATAAAAGATTTGAATTAACGATGCAAGAGAGGATGAACACTGATTGAATGGACAGCGCAGATACTAAGGCATAAAAAATCGGTTGTACTTACATTTGTGATATTGGCAGCTATTTGTGTTGTTGCCCAGTTTGCCGTATCAGTTAACTACAATATGGTAGATTATCTCCCGGAGGATGCACCGTCTACCGTTGCCATGGAAACGATGGATGCAGAATTTGATGGGGCGGTTGCAAATACCCGTGTGATGATGAAAAATGTTAGTATTCAAGAGGCTTTAGCAGTAAAAAAAGATCTAGAAGCCATTGATGGCGTCTCAGAAGTAACGTGGCTGGATGATGTAATCGATATAAAAACACCAGTAGAAATGGCAGACGAAGATACGGTGGAATCCTATTACAAGAACGGGAATGCACTGTTTTCTTTTCATATTGCTGAAGGAAAAGAAGTAGATACGACAGATGCAATCTACCAATTAATTGGTAAAGACAACGCGATGTCTGGTGAGGCACTTGATACAGCAACATCACAGAAAATGACTGGGAAAGAGACGATGTATGCTGCAGCATTGCTAATACCAATTATTATTTTAATTCTTATCCTATCCACAAGATCATGGGCTGAGCCGGTATTCTTTTTAACAGCAATTGGAGTTTCTGTACTTATTAACTTGGGTACCAATGTATTTATTTCTGAAATATCCTTTGTTACACAATCTGTTGCACCAATTTTGCAACTTGCCGTATCGCTCGATTATGCTATATTTCTGTTGCATAGTTTTTCTGATCACCGAAGGGAAGTAAATAGTCCAGAAAAAGCGATGCAACTAGCGATGAAGCAATCTTTCCCTGCAATTGCAGCAAGTGCTTCTACAACGTTCTTTGGATTTATTGCATTGACCTTTATGGATTTCGAAATCGGTGCAGATTTAGGTCTCAATTTAGTAAAAGGTATCTTACTTAGCTTCATTAGTGTAATGGTCTTTTTACCAGCACTAACCGTAATGTTTTATAAATGGATTGACAGAACACAGCATAAACAATTATTGCCGAGCATTCCTAATGTCGGGAAGTCGCTGATAAGACTACGTATTCCAGCGCTAATTATTGTCATGGTTTTGATTATCCCAGCTTTCTTAGGACAAAGTCAGACTAATTTCATGTATGGAGTTGGTGATCAGCCAGAATCGACCCGTGCGGGGAGTGATTCGATAAAAATTGAAGACAGTTTTGGCAAACATACACCAATGGTTCTATTAGTTCCGAAAGGAGATCTTGCCAAAGAGGAAAAGCTGGTAGATGATTTAAATGAATTACATGCTGTAAAAAGTACTGTATCCTATGTTGATTCAGTTAGTGCTGCTATACCACCTGAATATTTAGATGAATCGGTAACAGATCAGTTCTACTCAGAAAACTATAGCCGGATTATCTTAAATTCGACTATTGATGCTGAAGGTGAAGAAACATTTGATTTTATTGATGAAGTAAAAGCAACGGCAGCAGACTATTATGGTGATGATTATCATGTGCTAGGAGAAAGTGTAACTCTGTATGACATGAAGCATATCGTAGAAAAAGATAATACAGTCGTAAACGTACTGACGGTTATGATGATAGCAATTGTCTTACTGGTTACGTTCCGGTCGATTTCACTTCCAGTAGTATTATTAGTAACGATTCAGTCGGCTGTATGGATTAATTTATCCATTCCATACTTTACAAATACATCTCTCGTATACGTAGGGTACTTGATTATTAGTACGGTACAGCTTGCGGCAACAGTTGATTACGCTATTTTATTAACGGAAGCATATAAAGAAAACCGCAAGCAAATGACCGCTAAGGATGCCATCCGAAAGACCATTAATGAAAAGATATTTTCCATTGGAGTTTCTGCTTCCATTCTTTCCAGTGTTGGATTCATTTTATGGCTTACGTCAACGAATCCGATCGTATCGTCCATTGGACTATTGCTGGGACGAGGTGCGTTATTAGCATTTGTAATGGTTGTCTTACTCCTTCCGGCATTGTTACTCGTTTTTGACCGAATAATTGAAAAAACCATATGGAAACCAAATTTTTATAAGGGGAAGTGATGAAGTGCGAACAAAAAAAGTAAGTCTTGTGATATGGAGCGCAATTCTTGTATTAGCTTCCTTTCCGCCAGTTACGCTCGCCACTGAAAAGTCAGATAAGGAAGATGCTACTACTCAAAACGATGGAGCGTTCTCTTCCAAGGATGAAGTCATATATGGAAATATGGATGCAAATGGAATGATGCAGGATTTGTATGTAGTGAATACATTTCGTGTAACAGAGCCAGGAAAAATGATAGATCATGGGAATTATACAGCTATCAGGAATTTAAGTAATTTGCACGAAATGGAAAAAAAACAGAATAATACCGTGCATTTTCAAGCAGATGAAGAAGAATTTTATTATCAGGGAAAAATGGAAAACCAGCCATTGCCATGGGATGTTTCTATCACCTATTTGCTGGATGGAAAAGAAATCGAACCAAATGATTTAGCTGGAAAAAGTGGATCTTTGGAAATCCAATTATCGACATCAAAAAATGAAGAGGTAGATCCTGTATTCTTTGAGAATTATATACTACAAATTGCCATTACACTTGATCCGGCAAAAGCGAATAACATCCAAGCTCCAGAGGGAACGGAAGCTAATGCTGGTAAAAATAAGCAAATTACCTTTTCGGTAATGCCTGAACAAGAAGAAGAGGTAATTGTATCAGCAGATGTCACCAATTTTGAAATGCAGCCAATTGAAATAAACGCAGCGCCTTATTCCATGTCTATTGAAAGTCCAGATATCGGTGGCATGACTGGGAAAATGCAGGATTTAGCTGGAGCGATTAGTGAAGTTAATTCAGGTGTTGGTGAGTTAAGTCTTGGAATTGATGAACTCAATCAAGGGGCAAAGGAAATAAGTAATGGTTCAAGTGAATATCGAAGCGGTATCAAAGAGCTAGATCAATCCTCTAGCGTATTAGTTAATGGGTCTTCTTCCATTCAGGATGCAATAAAAAAGATAAATAAATCTGTTCAAGCGAGTACTGGGAATTTAGATCTTAGTCAGCTTCAAGAATTACCAGCAGGGCTCCGTCAAGTTGCTGGAGGCTTGAAAAAAAACGCTCAAGGTATTGACACGTTAAAAGAAAACTATAGCAAAGCATATCATAAGTTGGATGAAGCAATCGCCAATGTTCCTTCCTATAATATTAGTGAAGCACAGATAAACAAGTTATATGAAAGTAATGCAAATAAGGAAGTAGTTAATCAATTAGTAGAGACATATAGAGCAGCAAATGCTGCAAAACAAACATATAATGCAGTTAAAGGCGCATTTGGAAGTGTGACAGATTCACTAAATCAATCTGCTAGCGGCACAAGGGAAATGGCAGCTAATTTAGAAGCGATGGCATCAGAATTAGAGAAGGCTCTTAAAAACATGGATGGAATGGATGCCATGGCTCAGCTTCAAGAAGGATTTTCTTCTCTATCTTCCGAATACCAATCTTTCCATAATGGGCTATTAAGCTATACAGATGGTGTAAGTAAGCTGGCATCTTCGTACGGAAAGCTAGATACTGGTATACAAGAACTGGAAAAAGGAACCGCTGCAACCAGTGATGGTGCAAATGAACTGCATAAAGGCACCAACGAGTTACAGGAGGCGACGAATGATTTACCAGGACAAATTAAACAAGAGACAGATGAGATGATGGAGGAATATGATAACTCCGATTTTGAGCCAAAGTCTTTTGTATCTGACCAAAATAAGAATGTCGAAGTTGTTCAATTTGTCTTGCAAACAGAAAGCATTAAAATTCCAGAACCTGAAACAACCGAGGCACCGGTAAAAGAGGAAAAGGGGATTTGGGAACGATTTTTAGATCTTTTTAGATAAAAGAAAATAAGCCTCCTTACTTGGAAAAGTGGGGAGGCTATTGTATCTACTGCTCTGTTCTAACATTTATCTCTCCATTAATGAAATAGTTAAGAAAAAATATACATAAAAATGACAGAGGGTTCTGCAATCTGACTGTAGAAATATATAAGAACACTAGATATAGGAGTGTTAAAATGAAAATTGCTGCTCTTTATGATATTCATGGGAATTTACCAGCACTCAATGCAGTGCTGAACGAGCTTAAAGAGGTACAACCGGATTTGATTTTCATTGGAGGAGATATTGTTTCTGGTCCTATGCCAGAAAAAACGTTAGAACGCTTGATTCAGTTGGGTGATAAGGCTCGCTACATTCGTGGGAATGGCGATCGAGAAGTGGTGATGGCCTTTGAGGGTGAGTCGCTCGAACATATGTCTGAAAAAGGTAGTGAGAAGCAACAATGGGTCGCCAATCAACTAACTAGCTCCCAACGCGATTTTTTATCTAAAATGCCAACAAAGAAAACGCTTTATATTAAGGGGTTAGGTAATATTTTATTCTGTCATGCTACCCCAACTAGCGATGAAGAGATATTTACACCCCATACATCAAAGGAACGCCTCGAAGCCATTTTTAATGATGTGAACGAACCAATTGTAGTATGTGGACACACACATATACAATTTAAGGCAGAGGTTGGGGATCTATGTATTCTTAACGCGGGAAGTGTAGGAATGCCATTTGCAGATGAACGTGGTGCTTATTGGCTCTTACTCAGTTCTCAGGGATATGAATTTCGACGTACGCCATATGACGAGGAAGCAGCTGCCAAAGAGATAGGTGCTAGTAATGATCCGCAGGCTCAAGCGTTTGTTAACACATATGTTCAGAATGTAATGACAAAGAGTAAGGGAATGGAAATCTTAGAAAGCTTGGTAAAGAAACGCTGATTTTCATGCTTAGTTAAGTATGATCGTCAATGTGGTCGGCATTTCAGTAGATACAAACTGGATCTTATGGTACCTAGCTTTTTTTAAAAAAGTTAAGAAAGTATAAAATCAGTGCAATGACTGCGTTAAGCCAAGTAGTTATTTTGAAATGTTTGATGTATATTGG
>NZ_CANMAB010000108.1:0-13974 GCF_947495635.1 uncultured Virgibacillus sp.
AGACTTGGGGAGGTACTCCATTTTTTATGTCTTAAACCCATTGAGCCACAAAGGCTCATAATTATGAAATTCACTAACTTGGCAACGTTATAAAAAGTTTATAACCTAAAAAGAAGTGATTGACAGAATAGAGGAAGAGACAGTATATTAATAGAGTAACCGGTTTTCATAATGCGATTCCGTAGCTCAGCTGGGAGAGCGCCACCTTGACAGGGTGGAGGTCGTTGGTTCGAGCCCAATCGGAATCATACCTCGCTAAATATCCGTATAATCATGCGTTGTTTAGCGTTTTTTAATGCGGTGACTTAACGGTGACTATTACGCTGACTTAGACGTAGGGTGGCTGTGCTGTTTTCCGACAAGGTGGCGGTGATTATTCGTATAATTTATACGGATAAGGAGCGATGATTGTGAGTGAACCAGGCGGATTCAGAACGAAAGGAAAGCCGAGAAAGAGTGGTCGATCGGTACGTAATTCTTCGAAAGATGACCTCGACTACTTGTTCCGGATATTCTACGAAATTAAAGTATCGGAAGGACGTTCGGCTAGAACGTTGAAACAGTATGACGAAAATTTTCGGTTTTTTATGTCGTATTTAGAATCGAGAGAAATTCCGAAATCTATTGGTAAGATTGTTAAATTCGACGGACATGAGTATAAAACTGTAGGGTTAGCGACCTCTATTATTAATACGCGACTTAAAACTTTGCGTGTATTCTTTTCTACGATTCAAGACGAAGATTACATTTTAGGTAATCCGATGAAAGGCGTTAAAAATTTAAAAGAAGATGTTACAGATATAGAAGTTATAAATACGGATGTAATGCGATCATTACTTGCTGCGCCAGATCAACGATATTTTCCGGATTCAAATTAATAATATATACGAAAGTGTTTTTTTCCTTAAAGAAAGCTAGTATGTGAGAAGGGAGCTTTTTTAATGAAAAAACCTAAAAGTGCTTATGGCCATGCTCCAAATCAAGATCAATGTCATAACGATCCCGCTGTAGTTGATAATGTAATATGCTCAAAAGAAGTGAAAAAAGTAGCAGATTTGGATATCCCCCCTTGCCTTATTACCTATCCCTATTGAGATCGGTCCTGAAGGAACATTAACTACTAAATTGACAATTACAGTTGATTCAAGTGACATTTTCCAAAATATTATTCCTCTTAAAGATATGTTCGTTAACATTGGATATGTTCCTGCAACATCTCATCTCTCCTTTTTCATATCCATTAAAATATTTCATGGATCCATAAAAATTCCTTCTCAAACGTTTTTATCTTAGGAACAATCTTCAATTATCTGACATTTTTCTTGAATAAACATCATTTAAAAGGGTAAATAATTTTCATTAGAAAGTATTATTTATGTGTGGATTGATTAAAAAGCCCCTCATACAGAGGAGCTTTTTAAGTTGTGTCGGTGTGACATTGGGGTAAGTGTTTACATTATATACATAATAGTATTAGTGCGCAATAATAAGCTTAGTAAGAATTTTCCTTTTCAACAAACAATAAAATAAGTGTTGCTAAAGGCCCTAATAATAAGGAGAGCAAGAACCAATTTAAGCCAGTTCTGCTTTTGCCTTGTGCAATACCTGCATTAATCAAAGCTAGAGTACCCCAGCCTACAAAATAGCTTTCATCCATTATATAATCCCCCTCTTGAGTTACTGTAATCAACGTTGTTATAATTTTAGATGGTAGATAGGCTTTTTGCAACTAGATACTAATAAGCAAAGAATAAAACGGCCCTCACTTTTGTGGGGGCTTATCTAACCTCTTAACTCTTCGTATTTAATTAGTTTTTTAAACTCTCTATATACTTAATAATAATCCAGTGGTGACATCTATATAGGGAATCTTTATATGTGCAGTATATATTTCATATGTATTATACACCTTACATAATTGAAAGAGTATATTATTTTTAGAAGTGTTAATATATCTATATAGCATCAAAAGAACATACAGTGAAGGAGTAAATAAAGTATGAGGAAAAGATTTTGCATATTGATATTAGCAATTGTATTTAGTATAGGATTAGCTGGGTGTGAGAAATCAGAAGAATTAAGTAGTAACTTGAGTCGCTATAATCCATTTGTAAGTAAAACAGATGTGTATGGAGTGGTAACAGTAGAACCTACAAAAGATCCCATAGCAAAAGAACACGGTGATGATGTTAATTCATATGATTTAATTGGATATGATAAAGGTTTAAATGAAATTGATTTAAGTTTTAATTCTAAGAATAAGCACCCAATTGGAACATATATCAAAGCTATAAAAAAAGGTAGTGATACTCGAATGCATGATGTGACAGTCGTTAAGAAGGAGGATGTTCCCGAAAATATAGTAAATAAATTAAATGAACATCAAAAATAGCGTCCATTAAGAATGAAGGGAACATAATTAAAACGATATTGATTATGTGCTTGAAAATGTATTGCATTTGAAAAAGGAATACATGCAGGAATTACAAACAGGCTTTTATGGCTACGTTGGTACATATCAACTAGATAACATAAAAGTCTTTTATTCTGTTAAGGGAGATAATATAGGCATATTAATTGAAATGTCTGGGAAAGGCTGTCGGCAGTTTGAAAGCTTTTTAAATTGGCGAAAAAAGACATGGTTTGATTTTTTTAATGATTGTTTAGAGTATAAAGGAACATTTACTAGATTTGACTTAAGCAATAGATGATTATAAAACGTATTTTAAGTAAGCCATATCAAAGTTTAGGAAGTCAGATTATAACGGTTTCCTATTCAATTGAAGATGGTTCAACAGGCGGTACAACAATTTATTTTGGTTCTAAAAAATCGGAAGTATATTTGTGCTTTTACGAAAAAAATTACGAACAAGCTCTAAAAGTATAATAAGCTTTTGGAAGATTTCCCAGAATGGAATAGATATGAATTACGCTTAAAGAATGTTCGGGCGCCCCTCTTTTACTTATTGGCGAAGTAGAGGGGCTTAATGTAAGGTTGGAACAGTTCGTTATAGCTGTTTCATTTTCATTATGTCCCTAGCTTAATAACAGATTATAGTTCATATTTTTATCCTTCATAGGTTTCTAAAATGTGATTGTAGTTTACAATAATTTTACTATTATTAGATGTAGTAATTTCCATAGGGAATATGGCAGATATTTTATCAGAAAATATCCATTCTCTCCCTGGCTGATTAAGTATTATAAAAACTCCCTTTGATTTTTCTCCCATAAAATTAAGCGAGGTTGTACTTAATGGGTAATTATCTCGTTCATTAATTCCAATTGCCATTAATTTTTCCCCAGCACTTATAGCATCATCTACTGTAAGTCCTATTTCACTAATGTTTAAAACACCTTCTATAGAAAAAGGGCCTTCTCCTTTTTCAGCAATAGAGTGTCTTGAAATAAATTCCACTACATTACCGGCTGGATCGTAGAAGTATAGCGCATGAGCTGGGAGGTGAGAGAAATCTGCTTCATCCTCTCCATCCCTATCATTTAATTGTACTTTTTCTTTTACCCATGCTTTAGCTTCATCAAATTTATTAGCAAGTATATTAAAAGCAAAATGGTAATAGGGATACCCTTTTACGTTTTCTGAGGTAAATTCCAATTCACTTGATCCAATTGCAATTCGAAAACTATTTTCAGTCTCCGTAAGTAGAGGAAACCCGAAAGTATCCACATAGAATTCCCTCATTTTTTTGATATTATTTGTTTGAAGAGTTAATGTTTGAATTTCCAATATAAATTGTACCTACTTTCTGATGAAATTTTCTAAAGACTCTATCATCGTTAGTATACTATATATAGAAATAATTAAAAATACTAATTTCAAATCAAAAGGTATCACAAATCGTTATATAAAATATTAGAAAAAAACTACATTATCTTTTATATAGACAGCAATAACATAGTTACGGAGCGTTATATCCGTGTGCTTGAAGTAAATGAAAAGCGTATTTTGGCTTATTGTTACTATCGTAAAAGAGTAAGATACATTTAAGTTAGAAAATATCCTTTCAGCTGGACCAGTACGGAAGAAAGCAATGTAAAAAATAAGCCCCGTCCTTAGTTGGATGGGGCAGTTTTTTCATATTGTAAAAGCTTTTCAATTAATACGCCTATTGGAATATCCAGCGCAATAGATATTTTTAAAAGTGTGTCCAACCTCATGTTTTAAATCGACGAATTTTTTGAACCAAATTTGAAAATACGGATTCCTTAAACCACTCTTTTTTGACAGAGCGTACCGAGTCATTTCACATATGATGAATTAGAAAAAGCTGATAATAATTCACCTAAACTTCGGGCTGCTGGTAAAAGTAAAAAGGATCAAAAATGAAAGTGAAGAAGCCCTGTTTTTTATTTGGATTCGTAATCCCTGAGGCTTTTATCGGGATTTCTTTCACTCCTCACTATAACTTAAAAAAGAAATAGTGTGTAAGATCATCCGTCGATGACCTTACCCACTAATCTTAGTATGTTTTTTAGTACTTTTTTATAATTTTACCACGCCTTTTTTAGAACTATTTATATAATAATTGAAACTAATTGTATCATTGATTCTCGCACCTACTCCTTGTCCCCCAATAGAAACTCCTACTAAATGGTATCCTTGAAGTTTTACACGAACCCTTTTTTTATCGCTAGAAATATTAGTGGTTTTAGTTTGTTGTTTCCAATCTACTGAAAATGATAAAAGTGAATGAGACTTTACATTTTTAATTCTAGAAAACTTTTTCTTCTTTCCATCTCCTGTGTAAGTATATGTTATATCAGCAGTAATTGTACCGGGTTTTAACGGATTACCGACTTTAAGTGCAACAGTAAGCCGTTTAGAACCATTTTTGGTTGTTGCTAGAGTTTAAAACCCACTAGAGTTTAAGCTATCTGAAATGCTAGATTGTTCCTCCAACACTTCTATAGCTTGTTCTAATTTCTATTCTTGTTCCAACTCCTGTAATGCTTTTTCAAAATCTTCTACACTATCAAACTCAACTATTGGTGTTCCTTCTGGCAATTGATCATTACTTACTATTTCAAAAATTTCACTTTCGTCTGAAATCCCTTTCAAATCATCATATATTGTACTTGAAGCAAAAACATTAGTGCTAAAGGTTCCAATTATAAACATAGATACAAGTAAAGATGAAAATAGTTTCTTTTTCATTTTCTTAGCTCCCTTTTTATATATTAAATAGAGTAAAATATATAAAATGGTAATTCACCATAATTTTTTTGAAAAAGAGGGATATATTGAATAATAATAAAAATGGCATTTTGATCACTAGTTTTTTATTAGTTTTATTCTTTTCTTTTTATTTTGATATTGGTCATCGTACTGAAGGTGAGTATCATTATTATGGATTCCCTGCTGATTGGTTAGTTCTTTTTGAAGGGGATCTCAGAAGTTTTAAACTATTAGGTATTTTATTTAATAGTTTTTCTATTTTATTACCTTGTTGATCATTAAAATTTTTAAAAAGGTACTTCGAGTTATTAGAAGAAAAAAATAAAAGATTAAAATATGTGGGTATTTAGTTAGTTACAAATAAGTTAGGGAACGTCCTTACTTCACTTGGTGTTTTGAATCCTTATTTCTTGTCAGCATTGGGATGAGGATTCTCTTTAATATAGCGTTAGAAATTAATCCAGACGAAACTCCTTTCCTTCACGCTACTCTTAATATACATCGAAAGAATATTGCTGCGTGACAACAGTAGCTGACATCACAAACAGTATGTCCCGTGTTGGAAAATGCATTGATAATACACCTATAGAAAACTTTTTTGGGCATTTTAAAGCTAGGTGTTATGACTTGAAACAATATAAAAGTGATGAGGAATTATTACAGGGTATAGATCGATATATCCAATTCTATAATGAAGAACGTTACCAGGAGAAACTCAACAGCCTGTTAGAATATCGGTACAAGGCTGTTGAGTAGATTTTTTGTTTTTCACTGTCTATTTGATAGGGGAGCAGTTCAGAAACTTAGTTTTGTGAATATATTAAAAATGAAAAATCCAATTGTACTGCCTAATAGACTAAGAATAATATCATCGATATCAAATACACCTAACATTAACAAGTATTGTAATAATTCTAAAAGTGTACTGAATATAAGTGTAAAATTAAAAACAAATGCGTAACTATTTTTTATAATTAATGCTACTAAAACACCAAATGGAAGAAACGCCACTATAATGCCAAACAAATTATAAAACCATATGCTTAGATTATAACTACTTAAGCTACTTATATAATTTGCGATTGTCGAAAATGGAATCAAATTAGCTGAGTCTTCAGAATATCCTTTAAGGGTGATTAACAGATAAAATTCTATAAAATGAATAGATGTAAGAAAAATCAAGTATATTAATGTGGAACTTAATAACAACTTTTTTCTAAGATTGATTTCTATGAACATAATATACACCTTGAAATAATTTGCTCTTAATAGTATATTCACTTGTTTATATATATGAACAACTATTACACTGTATTGTGTCATTTATTTGAAGTTGAAATTAATATAATGGATGAATGTATGAGGAGGATGCTCAGGTATGGTTATTATCTGGGTATTTTTATTGAATTGGTTAATTTAACGTAAAAAGCGGCAAATAAATAACGAATGTAAACTTCATGTAAAGAAATTTATATCATGTTGCATTGAAAATAAATACAATATAAAATTAAAGCGTAAATCGATATCGGTTTTCGATATTATGGTTGTTTGCGAAAGGGGTAGTTAATTGGACAATAAGATATTACGCAAGCTTTTTTTAGGTTTCATTCACATTCACATCTTACACCATGCGAAAGAAGAACCTATATATGGATCTTGGATGCTTGAAGAATTACATGAGCATGGATATGAAATGAGTGCTGGTACGCTTTATCCGATACTTCATCGAATGGAAAAAGATGGGCTTCTTAATAAAAGTGAAGTGAATGTTGAGGGGAAGATAAGAAAATATTATCGAGCTACAGATAAGGGCGTAGAGGTTCTTGAAGAAGCAAGAGCAAAAGCTTATGAGTTATTTAAGGAAATCAAATAAAAGGAGGCTGAATCTATGTCTAAAAATAATAAAAATAAAATTCAAACACTTATTGAAATAGTATTAACTTCTACAAAATTAGGTTTAACTTCATTTGGTGGACCAGTTGCTCATCTAGCTTATTTTAAAGATGAATATATTGACCGTCGTAAATGGTTAGATGATCGAACCTATGCGGATATTATTGCTATTTGCCAATTCTTACCTGGTCCTGCTAGCAGTCAGGTAGGTATATCTATAGGAATGATGAGAGGAGGTTTGCTTGGAGGGTTTATCTCTTGGTTTGGATTCACCGTACCATCAATTATTGTATTAATTGTTTTTGCGCTAATGTATCAGACATTTTCTTTAGATGATGCTGGTTTTATACACAGCTTGAAAATCGTTGCTGCGGCAGTTGTCCTTCACGCATTAATAGGGTTAGGAAAAAAGTTAACACCTGACAAATCTCGTTTAGCCATAGCTATAGCAGCTGCTAGTATTATGCTGATATTTCCATCTGCGTGGATGCAGATCGTAATCATTTTAGGTGCTGGTATGGTAGGGTTAAAATTATTTACTGATAAAGCTGAGTCAAAAGTTCAGCCTTTTTCTGTAAGTATTTCAAAAAAGCTCGGTTTGACTTCTTTAGGTATTTTAATAAGCTTACTTATAATACTGCCTTTGTTAAATAGAGTATCAGACAATCCCTTACTTAATATTTTTGATATCTTTTTTAGAGTTGGATCGTTAGTTTTTGGTGGCGGACATGTCGTATTACCAATGATTGAGCGTGAGGTAGTGCCAACAGGCTTATTAACAGCCAATGAATTTTTAGCTGGATATGGTATGGCACAAGCTGTACCAGGACCATTATTTACTTTTTCCAGTTACCTTGGAACGATGATGGAAGGTATAACTGGAGCTATTATAGCAACAATTGGAATATTTCTACCATCATTTTTACTTATTGTAGCAGCTTTACCGTTCCTAAATGAATTACGTAAACGAGCAACTTTTCAAGGTGTACTGATGGGTGTTAATGCTAGTGTTGTAGGTATTTTGTTAGCTGCATTTTATGACCCAGTAATAAAAAGCTCTATTTTTAATCCGGCTGACTTTGCCTTAGGTATTATATTATTTAGTCTGTTAAATATATGGAAGGTACCGGCATGGTTGATTGTTATAATAGGTGTTATAGGTGGCTATGTTTTACAGATGATGACACCATAATGATGTTGAATACGAGAACTAATCATTAATTGTATTGATTCTAAATGAGGCTGAGACAAAAGAATAAGAAACAATTTTGTCATATCATAACCTTGGTATTGCTCTTTTGCTTTTTCTATACCTTGATCAATGGATAATTGCTCATTACTAGTTGCTTCTCCAAAGAAAAAGTCTTTGTATACTACATTCTCTACATTCGTATAAAATAAATAGCCAATTCCAGTTAGTGTTAAAGTTATAAGTAGTGGTGTGATAAACAGAGTAGCATAAAAATGTCATCTCCAAAAACGATTGTAATTTCCTTTCTTCAATAATAGCCCTCCATTTATGGTGATTTATTTTGTGATTTTATATGAAAATTTGATGAAATATAACAAAAATATGAAGGATTGATTTCGTTTTAGACTCCTTTTCTACCATAAAATTTACGTAAATTTGTTCTAAGGGGGAATATACGCGTGGGTAGAGATTATAAGTAGTGATAAGGGCCATACAAGCTCAATAAATACGAATTAGGAAGAGACCAAGCAAACGTACGGTACAAAAATACATAGGTAAAGAAACCCCAAAAAGCATGTATTATACAATATTCATGCTATCGATTTAGAAAAATTAATTATTATAATTCTTTGACTAAAAATAAGTACAGAGGAGGTGCTGACAATAGCGAAGAGCGAGTATCGTACTTATTCCTTTAATGATTACTAATGTTACGAATTGATTTCTACCGAGAAATAATTTGAATATAAGCAAAAAGCAGAAAAACGATTCCCTGAAATTCTGCTATAATGATTATGATGTAAAGTTATGGAGGAACTAGATGATGAAGTCAATAGAATTAATAGATAGCTTATTGTCGTGTATAGGAAATTATGAAATAACAAATGTATCTGAGGAAAAGCAAAACTATAATTATGAAGGGGTTAGTTTTAGTGTATTAGATTATAATTATCGAAGTCGTTTAGCTAAACTAACTCCAAAGAAAAAGGGATATTTTGTAGTGTTTTGGGAGAAAAATACGAATAATCAAAATCAAGCGTATTCTTATTATGAAAGTCCTAATAAAATTATTGTTACCGTTATAGATAACGAATTAAAGGGACAGTTTATTTTTCCAAAATCAGTACTACTCAAGCACGGAATATTAAGTAGTGAAGCTTCTAAAGGGAAGATGGCGATAAGAGTTTATCCAGCTTGGGAGAATGAACTAAACCGTTCTGCGACAAAAACGCAAAAATGGCAAATAAATTATTTTATTGATGTATCAAACGGAGTGGATAATGAAAGACTAACAGATTTGTATTTCTCCTAGTTATGTAAACCGTTATATTCATTATTTTTAGATTTTAACTCGGTAATAACGCTTAGATTGTCTTTAGATTAACAATATAGGTTGGGTCAAAACATTCCTAAATAAATGGATAGTTATTAAATTGAAATGGACATTCTCTATAAAAGAAATGTCTTTTTTAATTCTAATTAATTCAAAAAATATTGAATATGTAATTCCATTAATATAGAATTGATGCAGGAGGCGATAATATGGATTTATTAACGACAGGGGTAAAACGTGAGAGAGAAAAATATACCGTTGAGATAAAAAGCTCTCTTTTGTGGGAATCGGCATTAGGAATAGCGGCTATTACGAACACATCCCTAATCAGTACTCTAGACCTTTCTGAAAAAGATTACGAGCTGATTAGCCAATCATTATCTAAAAACATGAAAGAGCAACTTGACTATGTCCAAGCAAACAATACATGGAAAACACTTCTACAAATTTTGCATCAAGAGGATTTCAAGGACTTAGCTTCTTTTAATAACTATGTAAAAAGCTTGTCTTCCATAGAATTAAAGTGGATCGCCATTCCCTATCTAGGAAAAGAAGGAGAAATATTAAAAAAGGAGCTTTTAAAAGGATCCAAAGATGCACTTAGAGAATTAAAGTACATAACAAAAGACCACACTTTCCTTCCAACATACCTTGAATTTATTCATAAAGTATCTATTGAGAAATTGAAGGCTCACTTGATTGAAGTTATGTCTGGTTGGTTTAAAGCAATTATAGAGCCTCATAAAGTAAAATTGGAATCTATTCTTTTAAGGGATAAAGCTTTAAAAGAAAAAATGCTTAAAAATTTTGAACCAGACCAGTTTGTAGAATGGGCAACAGATGGTGTGCAGTACCCTCCAGAGCCAAGTGTACATAAGGTTTTACTTATTCCTCATTATATCTATCGTCCCTGGAATGTCGAAGCTGACTTGGAAGGTGTAAAAGTTTTTTATTATGCCGTAGCAAACGAAAGTATTTCAGATAAAAGCAAATTTGTACCCAATAAACTCTTAGTACAAAGGTTTAAAGCGTTAGGAGATGAGAATCGTTTGAAAATCTTAAAAATGATCAAAGAAAATAATGTAACTCTTCAAGAGCTAACAACTAAGTTGCAATTGGGAAAAACGACTGTTCATCATCATTTGAAAATCCTAAAGTCTGCAAGGTTAGTTTCTCAGAGCTTAAATGAATATGTCTTAGTTGATAAAGCTATAGAGAATTTACCAATGGAACTCAAATTTTACTTAGAGAGTGAATAATAGAGGGGGAAGCTACATGGGAGTTTCGATTGAACAGGCTGAATCCAAGAATACAGTGCCTGAATTTAGAAAGAATTATCCTGTATTTAGATTTATAGGTGGAAACTTAATTTCTTTTTTTGGAGACCAAATTTACTTAATTGCTCTACCTCTAATTGTGTTAGCCCTAACTGGTTCGCCATTAAGTATGGGGATAGTAGCAGCATTAGAGAGACTCCCAATTTTAATTCAGCCGTTTACTGGTGTATTGGCTGATAATTTTAACCGGAAGAAAATTTTGTTAGTGTGTGACTTAGGTAGATTTTTAATGATAGGTATTTTAGGATTATTATATATAATGGATAACTTACTTATCTGGGAAGTCTATGTAGCTGCATTCATTGTTGGGGTTTTAACCCAAGTATATAATACGTCACAATTTGCTTCTGTACCTAGATTAGTACAGAAAAAGGATTTACAATTAGTGAATTCGATTAATACAGGGATATTTCAAACGGCTGTATTTATTGCACCAGGATTAGGTGGACTTCTGATTAGTATTTTTAATCCTGGAATAGGTTTAATTATTAACAGTCTTTCTTTCCTTGTGGGGTATTTCGTTATATTGAGTATTAACATAGAATCTAATTTACAAAACGAAAAACTTAGCGGCTTAAAGGTATTTGCTGATATTAAAGAAGGATTTCATTTTGTCATTCACCACAAGCCGATATTATATACAAATCTAGCTATGCTTATTTCAATATTTGGAACGACGCTTTTTTTAACAATGTTAGTTATTCATTTAAAATCTACAATAGGTTTAGATGCTATTCGGATAGGGTACTTACTTTCTATTGGTGGTGTTGCTGCAATTATTGGCGCACTAATTACAAATGTACTCAAGAGATATTATTCATACAAGAGCATATTATTTATTGCTGGTTTTGTAGGTGGTGGATCGATTATAGCTTTTGGTTTATACGATTCCTTCAGTTGGTTAGTCATAATGAATGCATTAGGAACAATAAGTGCTGCCATTATGAGTCCTTGTATTGTGACCATTAGACAAAAGCTTAGTCCAGATCATTTATTAGGGCGAATACAAGCAACTAGTCGCTTTATGACATGGATTTTAATGCCTTTTTCTGCTTTAGTTGCTGGTATCTTAGGCGAGCACCTCGGTACCACTCAAACATTCTTAATAGGGGGAACAATTGCTACATTAGCATCTTTTATCTATTTACATCCTTCTTTAAATGAAGTTTAAGCTTCTTCTTATTTGAAAAATATGATTTTTCTCTGCAGGACACACTAATGAAATAAAATATATTAACGAAACCGTTATAGGAAATTGTTAGCCTAAGAATAATAGTTTTCTACTAGGAATTACAAAAACAAAGGAATTTACAGCTTATGGATCTTGTGGTGAAACAAGAACTAATCCTTTATAAAGATGAGGTTATAGACACGCTACAATATGTTTAGAAAGTAAAGAGGACTGAGGGGAGACTTTTAAGTAATCTAATATCTATGTTATAACATTCGCTACTAGGAAATGTTATCAGTCATGCCAACTGCGTTTTGGTAGATTCAGTCATAAAAATAAAAATTTACATGGGGGATACATGGATGTGAAAACTAGTAAAATAATTAATATAATTGGAGTAGTATTAGTTAGTGTTACAGGTGTTTTGCATTGGTTTTATTACGATGCTATGAAATCTTGGTTTACTGGTCTTCCAGGACTTATGATTATTATCATACTATTTTCTATGACTTTTTATAAACCGAGGAATGAAAGGGAAATGGATGAATAAATAGGTTTTTTGTACTTTATTCATTCATTTAATTGACAGATCAGACACCAAATCGGTCTTGCTATCAGCTCAAGAAGAGGGCTTAGCGTAGCACAGTAATGGGTAGTGAAAAATCAAGAGAAAGTTTCCCAAAACTCAATAGGATTATCTCATTAATTATTCCGAAGTTGTATAGTTTAAATTGAAAAGAGAATTAATAATACAATGGTTAATCAGTGATATACTCTACATCTTTACTAAAATCTAATAGTTTATCAGTATAAACTACCCAATATTTAATATTTTTACTATAGTCATCCGTTATTTTTAGTTGATATTCAATGGACTTAACTGGTTCTCCAAGGACCCTGATATCTTTTGCATTTTCCAGACCCAATTGAACTTCTGTAAGTACAGTTGCGACTGGTGCTCCTTCGGCAGTAAGAGATGTTACATCTCTCTCGCCAATTACCCAGTTTACTTCATTTCCCTCTTTTTTTAGAATCGATATTTTTAATCCATGAAGTTTATGTGTAGATATAACAAAGATATAATCACCTTTTATATCGTAATCAATAACATGTTCATCATTCTCGCTATTATCGTTTAGTTCTCTTAAAATCTGATCCTCTAAAGAAATAGTGGAAATATCGTTAGCTCTATTACTATTGATATTTTTATCATCATCACTAGAACACCCAACTAAAATTAGTGAAAATGCAAGCATAAAAACGTATAGATATGTTTTCATCTTTTTCTCCTCCTTTTAGATCTACCCATTGGGAAATGCCGATTCTTACATTAATGAAGTATTACAATGCTATAACTACATTAATCTTATCATTAAATATACACTGTTTTAATCGTAACGATCGATAAGATGAACGTATGTAATGTTTTTATGAAAAATAAAAGCTTTACAAAAATCAGCTTTTAGAGAATAACTACTTGTGAGAATAACAAAAATTTGAATTAATTGTTATTAGCAGTATTCCCACATATATGAACGATGCAGTTAAATAAGTTATTTTACAGAAATGCTTCATTGGTACCTTTCTGGAACTTGACAGATTGGCGTTGGCAGAGAAAATGGAAATAGAAGATTAGGCAAAGTGTAGCAAAAACAAATATATGCTAGTTTAAGTCTTATCGTTATATTAGGAGCATTCCTGTAATGAAGAAATTTGAGGGTTGAACAAAAAAGAGCCCCCTTGGTATAGTACAGGGTATCAATGCGCATTGACACCGAAATTAATAAATACCAAGGAGAGGACCCACTATGAATTATAATCAAAATCACAAACTATCGCAAATCACACCAG
>NZ_CANMAB010000109.1:0-13940 GCF_947495635.1 uncultured Virgibacillus sp.
CTATTATTCCATAATAGCTACTAGAGAAAGCGTAAATCTGAGCATTTAGTGATAAGGACTGAGCGAATTTTGCTCAGGTTTTCTAATGAAAATGCTATCTACATTGATAAGCAAGTGGAAATGTAAACTAGGACCACTGTCAAGAGCATACGTTTAGATGGAACTACAAAAATACTAGCTTTTTAAGTACGTTTTTCCTTCTCTTTGCTCTACCTTGCCATTTTTCATTAATTTTCCTAAAGCTCGTTTGAAAGCAGCCTTACTAATATGAAAAGTTCCTCGTATATCATCTGGATCACTTTTATCACTGAAAGGTATAACTCCTCCATTAGCTTCTAGATGCTGTAAAATAGCTTCTGCATCTTCGTGCATACTTTCTTGCTTTAATGGGCGTAGAGATATGTTTAATGTACCATCTGGTTTAACTTCAATGACTCGGCCATTTACTTGCTGACCAAGACGAGGTTCTTTCCTTCTTTCACTGTGATGAATAAAACCACGATAAAAATCACCCGTGATTAGAGCAGATCCTTCTCTACTAGTACGATATACTGTTCCTTCAATCATTGTATTTAAGAGGGAATCAGGCGCTAATTCCAATTCTCTAGCAATAACCCCTTCGCTAGCAGGAAGAGCAAGCAATTTCCCTTTTTGATCCTTACCTAAGGTAACAAAAAGCCTATCTCCAATTTGTGGCCATACCTGATCAAATAAGGGAAGGTCATCTTTAGATACAAGAATATCTTTTGTTGTACCAATGTCTACAAATACGCCAAGATTTGGAATAACATTTTTGACCTCTGCCCAATCGTATATATCCATTTTTATATGTGGAAGCTTTGTTGTAGCTACAACCTTTCCTTTCTTGTCCATATAGATAAATACGTCCACTTCTTGATTGGGTTCTAATATGGTATTGGTTTCGTTGTGATGTAATAGAAATTCATTCATTTCAAAGGTTAATACATATCCTGTTTCAATGGTCCGATCTACTGTCATCGTTTGAATGGTACCAACTAATTGATTCATTATGTAACCTACTTTCATTTGTATGTATATTGGAAAAGGGGCACTCACTTTTAAGAGTACCCCTTTAATACTAAAGTAACACATAAGTTTTATTTTTATTTATCCCCAAAATAATCTTCGGGTGGGAAATTCTTTGATATCAGATGTTGTTTAGCTTATACTTAAGCATTTCTAAGAAATATGCAACATAACATAATAATGTTATTCACTTTGGAAATCGTCTAAATAGATTTCCGTGTAGAATTTCACGTTAACCGCGGTAAAACTTCCACTGGATGTTCTCTAACTTAAGCAACGTAAGCCCTACCTGCTCTTACGTCCTTGCGACCCCTTAGTCGCGCCAGTGTGAATAAGCATCTTCAAAAACATTGTAGAATGCCAGATCACTTATCTGTTACTCCATTTTGTTAACTCTATCATAATCTCATAAAATTATTGGGTTGTCAAGTAAGATGGAGTTGTAATGTTTGATAAGGGAAGAATGTTTCTAAAGGTTGTATGAAGGGTATTTAGCTAACACGTATAAAACGAAAGGATGAGAAGATGCTACGTATGCTTTTAATGATTATTGGAGCGATTGTTGTTATTGGTTGGATAATCTCATTATTCTAAATAAAATATGTTAATAAGTTAACTCGAAATACTTCCTTTTAAAATATATTAGGAGAGTAATTTCGAGTTTTTATATGGAAAAGGAGATGGCTAAATGGATATGCAATACTGCCAGTAAATGTCCGATTGGTTTAAGGGCCTTTAGGTCATACCCTTGTGGTACTAACAATCCGTGGGGGAAAAAATCACCCCCCACGGATTGAAGTTTCACTTTATATGACTTGATACGTTGAAAGCATTCTTCACATCATAAAGAACAGATTGTTCTCTAAGTTTTAGGGGTGATAGCTCTAAGCTATTTGTTGAGAATTTGAATAAGGAGAGTACCCAGTAAACTCATGCAAAAAAGTAAACTGCTAAGCTCCATTCTTTTCAGCTTAAGCAGTTTACTAGATATTAGTATATTCACATTTTATTTGATAGGGTACAGTTCAACTTGTGTTTTCCGTAACCTAATGTATTAAGCTAGTTATTCCAAGGGCAATTAATAAAAGTGGTGGAAGAAAAGTCATACGCTGTAATTGTCTGCTCTTCGCTAACCATATCCCTGCTTTTAATCCACAGAATAAAAATGTACCACTCATAATTGCAATTAAACCGGCTGTTAAAAATGCTCCATAACCTAACATAGAGGCACCAATTCCAGCACCAAATGCATCAAGTGCTAATGCAGAACCTAGCAGGATTGCCTCCATTGGAGAAATAACGCCAGAATGATCCAAATCAGCCTTACCAGGGGTAGATAGAACGGTCGATAAGATATTTTGATTTGTATCTGTCTCTTCCAGCTCTTTTCTGGGAACGATGCAATTAAATAATGCAAAGCTACCTAGTATAATTAGTATGCTTCCACCAAGCATACTAGCAATATTCGGGGAAAGAATGGAGGTCAACATATTTCCAATCGTCATGGATAGCAAAACGATAATTCCTGAACATAGCATGATAATAATTAACGCATTTAGTGGTACACGAATATTTCGCATGCCATAAGTTATCCCTACACCAAATCCATCTAAGCTAACTGCAATAACTAAAAAAATTAAACCAGTATAAAAAAGCATAGCACCAATTCCTTTATCTATTTCTAAGGTATTGTATGGTTATTTTATAATTGTTGTGCGTATCCAACTTTTTAAAGTGATGTAATAAAGGAGGCCCAAGAGTGTGACGATAAAAACGGGGAAGTCTAAAATTTTGATTAACTACTCCGATCTGAAACGCAGGTTGAAATATGATAAAATAATGGATAGGTCTTTTTAGAAAGGAATTTAAAGATGAGTAAAATAGTTGTATTAGCAGAAAAGCCTTCCGTAGGGCGAGATATTGCCCGCGTATTACATTGTCATAAAAAAGGCAATGGTTTTATAGAAGGTTCCAAATATATCGTAACGTGGGCTCTCGGCCACTTAGTTACATTAGCGGATCCAGAAGTGTATGATAATAAATACAAAACGTGGAAGCTTGAAGATTTGCCCATGTTACCTGTCCATCTAAAACTAGCTGTTATTAAGAAGACAGGAAAACAATTTCAAGCTGTAAAGGCACAGCTTCAGCGTAAAGATGTGAAGGAAATTGTCATTGCTACTGATGCTGGAAGAGAGGGAGAGCTTGTTGCCCGCTGGATATTGGAGAAAGCACGTGTTCAAAAACCACTAAAGCGTTTATGGATTTCTTCTGTAACGGATAAAGCAATCCGTGATGGATTCAATCGATTAAAATCAGGCAAAGAATTTGAGAATTTATATGCTTCAGCGGTCGCACGATCTGAAGCAGATTGGTATGTTGGATTAAATGCAACAAGAGCATTAACAACTAGATTTAATGCGCAATTATCAACGGGAAGAGTGCAAACCCCAACACTTGCAATGATTGCTGCACGAGAAGCTGAAATTAAATCATTTAAACCGAAGAAATTTTATGGCTTAGCTGCGAAAACGAAACGAGGCTTTTCGTTAACATGGCAAGACAAAAAGAATAATAAGCGTATCTTTTCAAAAGAAGCGGCTGAAGCTTTACAAAAAAAGGTGCAAAACAAGCCGTTAACAATTACACATATTGATAAGCAATATAAAAAGAAATCAGCTCCACAGCTTTATGATTTAACGGAACTACAGCGTGATGCAAATCGTATCTTTAATTTCTCAGGAAAACAGACTTTATCAATTATGCAGAAATTATATGAGCAGCATAAAGTCTTAACATATCCAAGAACGGATTCTCGTGTACTTTCATCTGATATTATTTCGACTTTAAAGGACCGTGTTAAAGCTTGTGGTGTCGATCAATACGCTCGTACTGCGAATAAAATTCTTAGGAAAGATTTAAAGCTATCTAAGTCTGTCGTAGATAATGCAAAGGTATCCGACCACCATGCGATTATTCCAACTGAACAATCAGTAGTTCTTGAAGATTTAAATGATAAAGAACGGAAGATTTATGATTTGGTTGTAAAACGATTTTTAGCTGTTTTGTCTGACCCGTACGAATTTGAACAAACAACCGTGCTTGCTGAAACAGAAGGAGAACAGTTTACAGCAAACGGAAAAATTATCAAAAAACAAGGCTGGAAAGAAGTATACCATAACCGTTATGATGACGGAGAATCGGCGGATGATCAACAGTTACCTGCTTTAGAAAATGGCCAGACACTTACGGTTAGTACCTATACCATTACGGCAGGGGAAACGAAGCCACCAGAGCGTTTTACAGAGGGGTCCCTACTACAAGCAATGGAAAACCCAGTACGTTATTTAGGTACAACGAATAAAAAACATGCAAGCACTTTAAATAAAACAGGTGGCATTGGCACGGTAGCTACCAGAGCTGATATTATTGAAAAATTATTTAATAATATGTATATGGAAATGAAAGGGAAATATATATTTATCACTTCAACTGGTAAACAATTACTCGATTTAGTACCAGAGGAATTGCGTTCACCGGCATTAACGGCTGAATGGGAAGATAAACTAACACAAATTGCTGAGGGTAAATTGAATAAAAAGCAATTCATATCTGAGATTAAAGGATACACGAAACAGGTAGTTCAGGAAATTAAAACAAGTAAAGAAACATTCAAGCATGATAATATGACAGGAACAAAATGTCCAGAATGTGGAAAATTAATGCTGGAAATAACAAATAAAAAAGGTAGAATGCTTGTTTGCCAGGATCGTTCCTGTGGCCATAAAAAAAATATAGCAAAACAAACCAATGCACGTTGTCCAAATTGTCATAAGCGTCTCGAATTACGAGGTGAAGGTGACGGACAAATATTTATCTGTAAGTGTGGTCATCGTGAAAAACTGGCTACATTTAATGCACGAAAACAAAAAGAGAAGAAACATAACGTTTCCCGTAAAGAAGTTAATAAATATTTGAAAAAGCAAGAGGATGGTTTTAGTAATAATGCGCTTGCTGAACAACTTGCAAAGTTAAAAAATAAATAATCACCAAAAAGCGTGCCAGAATAGATCTGACACGTTTTTTGGTTTAATAACTTGTTTCTTCAACAACGTTATGGAATCTATCTAAGATCGTTACTTTACTTGGACTATTCTCCTGTGCCATTTCTACCGCCGCTGCAATTGCTTCATCTTTTGCATCATATAACTCCTCAGGTGCTACATTTTCTAACTTCACAAACCATCCTGTTGCATCGACATTTGGTATTACGGTATATGATTTCATCTGTAAAAACTCCTTTCCTTTACTTAAAAAAATTTTATTACACATATAACAGGCAGTAATACCCCCATTTCAAGCAATAAAATAGGTGGGCTATCGACTACCAGTAAATGTCTATGGGTTCAAACCCCTTTAGGTCATACCCTAGTGGTACGAACAATCACTGTGGGATAAATAAAACCTCCAACTGATCGAAGTTTCACTTTATTTATAATTATGTAATTCCCAGTTATTTTATAATTAAAACGAAATTGGCAATGAATACATATTTATAAATTTTCATAATATAATATACATTGTCGAATTTTTTTTGTATACTTCTGATATGCCGAATTTTATCGAAAAATGAAACAGAGGGGGCATGGGAATGACAAATGTTCTAAAAGAACAAATAAGAGAAATCCAAGATGATGTTATTAGAATACGACGTTATTTACACCAGAATCCTGAATTGAGTAATCATGAAGCGGCAACCTCCCGTTTTATTCAAGAGAAACTAACTGAATACGGCATAGCTTTTCAAACGGGTTATGCTAAACATGGCGTATTAGGAATTATTAAAGGAACACAACCTGGTAAAGTCGTAGCGCTACGTGCAGATATGGATGCTTTACCAATACAGGAGCTAAATGATCATCCTTTCACATCCAATTATGCAAATGTTATGCATGCGTGTGGTCATGACGCACATACGGCAATGCTGTTGGGAGCAGGTCATGTTCTTCAACAAATGCGTGAACAGTTAAAAGGAACAATTCTATTAGTTTTTCAACCTGCTGAAGAGGATTCACCTAATGGAGGATCTAAAGTAATGCTTGATGATGGAGTATTTGCTGAGTATACTCCAGATGTTATTTATGGACAGCATGTATGGCCAGACTTACCAGTCGGACAATTTGGTATTCGTGATAAAGAAATGATGGGTGCCTCGGATCGATTTGAAATTACACTAAGTGGTAAAGGTGGGCATGCGAGTATGCCACATCAAACAAATGATGTCATGGTAGCGGCTGGACATCTTATTACTAGCTTGCAAACAATTGTAAGCAGAAGCTTAGACCCATTAGAAGCATCTGTCGTGACAATTGGAACAATTCATGGTGGTGAAGCAGCAAACATTATTCCAAACCAAGTGACATTAGAAGGGTCGATTCGCACCTATTCACCAATAATTCGTAAACGATTAAAGGAACGTTTTTTTACCATTACGAATCAAGTAGCACAAGTTTTTGAGGCAAAAGCTGCTATCACTTATTTAGATGGATACCCGGCAACCATTAATACGCCAAAATGGGCTAATGTTGCCAGGCTAGCTGCACAGAAAATAAATGGAGAAACACCAAATGTAAGCCCTTCCTTAGCAGGCGAAGACTTCAGTAGATTTTTAGAGAATTATCCGGGGACATTTATTTGGCTTGGTACCCAGATTGATATTCCTGAGGAACAGGCTCCACTACATGATGCGCATTTTAAGTTAAATGAACGAGCATTGCCAATCGGTACGTCACTTTTAGTGCAAGTTGCTATAGATACATTAGAAAAATTAGCAAAGGAAGAGAATGAATGATTGATTTCTTAAATAAATTAAACCCACAACTTATTGCTTGGCGCCGTGATTTTCACAACTACCCAGAATTGGGTTTTATGGAATATGTGACAACCTATAAATTAGGAAAGGAACTAAACAGGCTTGGCTTTATGGTTCATTTAGGTGAAGATGTGATGAAAAAGGAAGTGCGTTTGGGTCTACCTCCTAAAGAGCAAATGGATATGTATGAGGAAAGAGCAACAGACAATGGCGTTGATGAATACTGGCTTTCTACTATGCAAGGTGGGATGACGGGGATCATTGCTACTTGGGATACGGGTAAATCAGGTGATCATATGGCTTTTCGCTTTGATATTGATGCTCTTCCAATTGAAGAAACGAATGAAAAAAAGCATTTTCCGGCTCAACATAACTTCGCATCAGCAAATAAGCAAGTGATGCATGCATGTGGCCATGATGGCCATATGACAATCGGGCTTGGGTTAGCCTCATTTATTTCTAGCTATCATGCACAACTTAGCGGAAAATTCACATTGATCTTTCAACCTGCTGAGGAAGGTGGCCGCGGTGCGAAAGCAATTACAGAAAATGGTTGGTTGGACGATGTAGATTATTTCTATTCGGGACATATCGGAATAGAGTCCTTGCCAATCGGTACCATCGCAGCTACAGTGGATGGTTTTCTTGCTTCGTCAAAATTGAACATTAACTTTAAAGGGACAGCCTCTCACGCAGGAATGAAGCCAGAGCTTGGCAAAAACGCACTTTTAGCGGCAACAACTGCTGTAGCAAACCTGTACGCTATTCCTCGGCATAGCAATGGAATTACGAGAATTAATGTAGGGAAGATGGTTGCTGGTAGTGGTAGGAATATTATTCCTGACAGTGCTTATTTAGAAGTAGAGACACGGGGAGAGACAGAGGACATTAATCAATATGTACGCTCCGAGGCCATGCGAATCGTTGAGGCAGCAGCAATAATGCAGAATGTTACTTATGAAATAGAAGCGGTCGGTCAAACAGAAGAAATCAATTGTAGTAAGTCACTTGCTTCTGCCATTATTAATGCTTGTAACAATAGTAGCTACGTAAAGAAAGTAATTCCTGTAGCGAAGGTGGCTGGATCTGAAGATGCGAGTTTTATGATTAATCGAGTTCAGGCAAGTGGTGGTAAAGCAACATATATGTTATTTGGAACAGCTTTAGACCATCCTCATCATCATCAAGCCTTTGATTTCCAAGAAGAAGTGTTAATAGTTGCCGTAGAAGCTTTGGCAAATATTGTTTTAAAAGGCAACGACTAAATACGTGTAAACGTACAAGAGAAAGGACGAAGTGTATGGCAGTAAAGGAAAAAAATTCAATAGCTACTCAATTATTAAATGGAATTGAACGGGTTGGCAATAAATTACCTGATCCCTTTATGCTTTTTATTAGTTTAGCTGGAATTATAATTTTATTATCCTGGATCATTTCATTATTTGACATTACCTATACACAGCCAGTTGATGGACAAGAGGTTGCTATTAAAAGCTTAATTTCTAAAGAAGGTCTTGAATTTATTCTAACCTCTATGCTAGATAATTTTGTGGGATTTGCTCCTTTAGGGCTCGTGTTAGCAATGATGCTAGGGATTGGTTTAGCAGATAAAGTTGGACTATTGGAAATTGGCATAAAAAGTACTATTTTGAAGGCACCAACTTCATTAGTAACATATGCAGTGATTTTTACAGGGATTTTAGGGAATATTGCTTCAGATGCAGCTTTTGTTATTGTACCGCCATTAGCTGCGATGGTGTTTTATAATATTGGTCGCCATCCTTTAGCTGGATTAGCGGCAGGTTTTGCAGGTGTTGGTTCTGGTTTTACAGCAAATTTTATGATTAATGGTACAGATGTATTGCTCTCTGGTATTTCAACAGAAGTAATGAAGACACTCGATGAAAATGTGATTGTAACGCCAGTAGATAATTGGTATTTTATGATTGTATCCGTAGTGGTTCTTTCTATAGTAGGTGCTCTCGTTACAGAGAAAATTGTAGAGCCACGTCTAGGTAAGTATGAGGGAAATGTAAAGAAAGAATTTGAAGCGGTGAAACCGATTGAGATAAAAGCACTAAAAAATGCGGTAATCGCAAGTAGTGTATATATTGCTCTAATATTAATTGTATTATTTATACCAAATTCTCCTCTACGTAGTGCGGAGGGGAAAATTGTACCTTCGCCATTTCTAGATGGAATTGTTCCACTAATTTTAATATTATTTATTATTGCTGGTATTACATACGGGGTTACTATTAAAAAGATTACTAGTTCTCGTGATGTAGGTAAATATATGGGAGAAGCTATGAAAGATATGTCTGGCTTCATTGTCCTTATTTTTGCTGCTTCTCAATTTATTGCATATTTTGATTGGTCCAATATCGGTTCATGGATCGCAGTAAGCGGAGCAAATTTCCTGGAATCTATTGGATTTACAGGTATAGCAGTTGTAATTGGATTTGTGCTATTAACAGCTGTGCTAAATCTATTCATTTTTAGTGGATCAGCACAATGGACATTGGAAGCACCAATCTTTTTAAAAATGTTTTATTATTTAGATTATCATCCCGCCTTTATCCAAGTTGCATATCGTATTGCTGATTCCTCTACAAATGTCATTACGCCAATGAATCCCTATATAATTATTGTTTTATCATTCATGCGGGATTATGATAAAAAGGCTGGAATTGGTACACTAATTGCATTAATGTTACCATACAGTATCTGCTTCTTACTTACATGGATCATTTTATTATTACTTTTTGTATTCCTCGGCATCCCATTTGGTCCAGGGATAGGTGTTTACTTGTAAATATAGTTGCTGATAAAAAATTTTCCAAGCTGTTTACTTGCAATGCGTATCACCTGTATCATTAAATAAGAAGTGGAAGCTTGTTTAAGGATATAAGGGAGGTTATAATAGATGGCATTTGTAATTCTAGATCCATGCCGAGGCGAAAAGTCAGGTGAATGTGTTAGCGTTTGCCCAGTTGATTGCATCGAAGAAGGTCCAGATCAATTTTATATTGATCCAGATATATGTATCGATTGTGGTGCATGTAAAGCTGTATGTCCAGTTGATGCAATAGAAGAGGAATATGACATATCGCCAGAACAAGAAGTCTTTCTGGAAAAAGCAGAAGAATTTTTTGCTAATAGATAGATTCGTACTTAAGAACGTGGTTGCTGTCTCTCAAGGGTATTTAGATACAAGTGTAAAGCGCTGTGGTTAAAACGGCAAAAGCCGAACGGAATGGAATTGCTCTCAGAAGTTAGATTTTTTTCACTCTAACTTCCGAGGGAGTACCATTTGAATCCGTTCGGCTTTAATTAAAATATCCTATTGCCAGTTATATGCGGATAAAAGCTGGACTAATCTTCGATTTTCACCGCTAATTTACTTGCGATCCAGCGTTTTGCTGTCTCATCATCAACTTCATATATTTTTCCTGCACGTAATAAGTCACCATGGTATGCTGTTTGTACATTCATTTTTACTTTCATGTTTAAATTACTCCTTTTTCACATCCTATACTCAGTATACCATGAACAAATCATTTAAATTAACGCAATTGACTTATGAAATGTTTCATCACGAAGCCTATCCTCATATATGTCGATAGACTTTGCTAGAGATACACATTTACCTATTCCTAATTTTCTTTATTGCCTCGGCAATATTTGTTGTTGGACGTTGGCAGGAAAAGTTTTCACAAATATAAATCGTAGTTTCTTGGTTGATCTGGTTGTAGACGCTCGCAAAGTCGGCAATATTATTTGCCTGTTCACTCGTTTCCAGAGAGAGAACCGATACATCAGGTAAGAACATTTGCTGAAGCTGTTCGATGAAAGCTTGTTTTTTTGGATCGTCAGCTAACCCAATAATGACGACTTCTTTTGTTGGATGATCAACTAGCTGAACGGACTGTAGAAAGAATGGACTAGCAGAAGGTTGTGCATCGATATCCTTATAAAATGTATAGTGCATTTCTTCAGCATGATCAAGGAAATTTGTTTCCCCCGTTAAATATCCAATACGAATAAGCATAACAGCTGCAACACTATTACCAGAAGGTATCGCACCATCATATACTTCTTTATCTTTAGTGATTAATTTTTCGCTATCTTTACCAGTAAAGTACAAACCGCCGTTGTCATTATCCCAAAACAGTTCCAGCATTTGTTCTGCCAGTTGTTTGCTTTTATGCAAAAATGTAAGATCGAACGTGGCTTCATATAACTCTACATAGCCCCATAGTAAAAAGGCATAGTCATCAATATAACCTGGATACTTTGTTTCCCCAGCTCGATAACGTGCCATGAGCCGTTCATTGTGAAATAGATGATTCTCAATAAAACGTACTGCTCTTATTGCAGCGTTAATGTATTTTTGATTTTGAAAAATTTTACCAGCTTTGGCAAGACCGGCAATCATTAATCCATTCCAGCTAGTCAAAACTTTATCATCGACGTGAGGATAGGTTCGCTTTTGTCTTTCTGCAAAAAGCTTTTGTCTTGCTTCTTCTAATTTTTCCTCTAGCACTTTTTTAGGGAGATCCAGTTCGTTGGCTACTTGGTCAAAATGACCTTGAATAAGATTGGGAATATTTTTTCCTGCAAAATTACCATTTGGCGAAATGTCATAGATTCTTGTATAAATCTCCCCAAGGTCTTCATCTAAAATATTCATCACTTCTTGATAGCTCCATACATAATATTTCCCTTCAATCCCTTCTGAATCTGCATCAATAGCAGAATAAAATGCGCCTTTCTCATCCGTCATTTCTCTGAGAATAAAGGTAATGATTTCTTCACCAATTTTTTTATAAAAGGGACGTTGTGTAATTTGATAGCATTCCGCATATGCAATTAACAAAAGTGCATTATCATAGAGCATTTTTTCAAAATGAGGTACAAGCCATGCCTTATCTGTTGCATATCTCGAAAATCCAAAGCCAATGTGGTCATAAATTCCACCAGCAGCCATACTTTGTAAGGAGCTTTCAGCAATCTTTAAAGCTGCCGTGTTTTTCGTTAAGTAAGCATGTCTCATTAAGAATATTAGGTTGTGTGGCATAGGAAATTTAGGTGCTTTACCAAATCCACCATACTCGAAGTCAAAGCTCTTACCTAATTGATGGTAAGCCTGATTAAGCTGCTCCTTAGAAATTCGATTATTTCCTTTAGAAGGATGACTCTTTTGGAGGGCTTGTTGTACACTTTTGGTAACTTCGATTATATGCTTTGGATCTTCTGTGAACTTTCGAGAAAGCTGTTGTAAGACATTGACAAATCCTGGAACTTCATATTTCTTGTGCTTTGGAAAATACGTACCAGCATAAAAAGGAATTTTGTCAGGAGTCATAAAAATGGATAATGGCCATCCCCCATGTCCAGTCATCATTTGGCAAACCTTCATATAAATGGAATCAATATCTGGTCGTTCCTCTCTGTCTACCTTTATAGCGATATAACGATCATTAAGTATTGATGCCACTTCCGCATCCTCAAAGGATTCGTGTGCCATAACATGACACCAGTGACAAGTACTATAACCAATGGAAAGAAATATTGGTTTATTTTGCTCTTTGGCTGCTGTAAAGGCTTCTTCAGTCCATGCATACCAATGAACTGGGTTGTCAGCATGCTGTAATAAATATGGAGATTTTTCATCAATTAATCGATTGGGCATTAAAACACATCCTTCCTATTCACACTATACACGAAAAATCATTTTTCCAAACAAGAATAGTATGGTGAAAGGAAATTTTTTTCCTGCATATAACTGGGCACTTCAAGCAAAAGTGAAATTAATATGGATAAGTGGGGATCAACTGCCAGTAAATGTCCGATTGGTTCAAAGGTCTTTAAGTCATACCCTTGTGGTACTAACCATCAGTGAGGAATAAACAGAACCCCCACGGATTGGATTGAAGTTTCACTTTATTTATGACATGGGACAACATGATGTATACATATGCTTGTTAACAGAGGCTTAAATAGTTATAAAAAGAAAAGAGGTGTTTTTTCTTGTTTTATCATGTGAAAGAATTACAATATCATGCTAAACCTGATCGTCCAGATCCTGTTTTTGCGAAAAAATTACAAGAAATATTAGGAGGACAATTTGGCGAGATTTCTGTCATGATGCAATATCTTTTTCAAGGATGGAATACAAGAGGTAATGGAAAGTATAAAGATTTATTGATGGATACAGGGAGTGAAGAAATTGCCCATGTTGAAATGATTGCAACGATGATTGCAAGGTTGTTAGATGGTGCACCTGATGTAGAGGTGGAAGATGCTATAAAGGACCCAGTCATCGCAGCGATCATTGGGGGGTCCAACCCTCAGCAAGCAATAGTTTCGGGATTAGGCGCTATGCCAGTGGATAGTGTTGGAAATCGTTGGACGGCTAGCTACATTGCTGCAAGTGGGAATTTGCTCGCAGATTTTAGAGCAAATTTAAATGCAGAATCACAAGGTCGTCTTCAAGTAGCACGTCTCTATGAGATGACGAATGATGCCGGCGTTCGTGACATGCTTTCTTGGCTACTGGCTCGTGATACGATGCATCAGAATCAATGGTATGCAGCCATATGTGAATTAGAAGAAAAAGAAAACATCGTCGTACCGAGTACATTCCCAAGAGAATTAGAAAAGCAACAGGTCTCTTATACGTTGTTCAATCTGTCACAAGGTGATGCAAGTGCGGAGGGGCGTTGGGCATCTGGTCCAAGTATGGATGGTTATGGCACATTTAATTATGTTGATCGTCCAATTGCCTTTGGTTCTGTCCCACATTTAGATCCTGCTCCACCGTATATATATGACACTCCACTTTGGGCGCTTCGCCATTCAGATGATCCTCCAGAACCAAATTTGAAATAAATTATATCCCTTGCAACGTATGAGGGATTAGCTAGGCTAATATTTTATTTTAAGTTAAGAAAGTATAAAATCAGTGCAATGACTGCGTTAAGCCAAGTAGTTATTTTGAAATGTTTGATGGATATTG
>NZ_CANMAB010000110.1:0-13238 GCF_947495635.1 uncultured Virgibacillus sp.
ATAATAGCTACTAGAGGAAGCGTAAATCTGAGCATTTAGTGATAAGGACTGAGCGAATTTTGCTCCGTTTTTCTTATCTACTAGGTTCTGTCGCTATTCCATTGCACTTTAAAAGATTAAGGACAATAAAAATGTCCAAATACAAACGAATGCGAGCAATGCAAAGCTGTATTTAAGAGTCATTTTCATGAGTGTGGCCTCGTTTCCTGTTTCACCTACGGCTGCTGCTGCAATCGCAATGGATTGTGGCGAAACGAGTTTAGCCATGACTCCTCCGGCTGTGTTCGCAGCAACCAGTAGAGATGGGTTAGTACCTAGGATATTTCCCGCTGTTGCCTGGATTGGTGCGAATAGGGTGTTGTTGTTTACAACAGAGCCTGTCATAAATACACCGATCCATCCAAGAATTGGTGACAATAACGGAAATACTTGTCCCGTTTTAGCCACTGTTTCACCAAGCGCCGTTGTCATTCCTGCATAGGTCATGAGTTTGGCAATTCCTAGTATGGCACAGATCATGACGATAGGAATACTAAATTCAACCACGGTTTTTCCCAGAAGCTTGCAGCTTTTTTTGAAGTGGATGGCTTTCGTAGTGATCACCGTCGTCAAGGCAGATAATAAGATTGCTGTCCCTGTGGCCCCGAGCAAATCGACAGTTATTGGTATGGTTGAACCTGGTATAAGTCCCTTCACAACTGAAAATTCTAGTATACCCCCCTCTGCAAATAGTCCTTGAAATACAGGGAGGCTCCAAATCATGATAAAAAAGGTCAACAGATAAAAGGGGGACCATGCTTTTACCACTTCTCCAATGGAATAGGTTTCTCTCTTATTTTTATAATCATCAAGCAAAAAGATGTTCTTCGGCTGCCACTTCTTCAAGAACAGTGCTAATACCCCCATCGTTAAGAGAGAAGGAATAATATCCGCAAGTTCTGGACCGATGGTGATCGTGATGACTGCCTGTGACACAGTATAGGTCGCTGCCGTCACTAAAATAGCAGGGAATATTTCCTTGATTCCCTTCCATCCATCCATGAGCCAAATAAGTAAGAATGGAATCGTAAAGTTAATGATTGGTAGGGTAAGGGCTGTCATCACGGAAACCTTCATGGATGTCACATTCTCCAGTGCAAATGTATCAATAATTCCAACAGGAATTCCAATGGCACCGAAAGCACCGGAAGCACCGTTTGCAATTAGACACAGCATGGCTGCCTGCAAAGGTTTAAATCCCAGGGAAACCAAGAGCACAGCACAGATGGCAATTGGTACACCAAAGCCTGCAGCACCTTCCAGGAAGGCATTAAAGCAGAACCCAATTAATAAAAGCTGTAGACGTTGATCATGTGAAATCCCAGCGATACTTCCTCGTAAAACATCAAATTTTCCGGATATAACGGCAATTTTATATAACCATACTGCCATTATAATGATATAGCCAATCGGCCATATTCCGATTATGGTACCTTGTACGACACTGCCCACCGATTCCTCAATAGGAAGCTTAAAGACAAACAGTGCGATTATGAACGTTACACCAAGATTCAATATAGCTGCATGTATGCCCTTCATTTTAAAAATAGTCAGGCTCAAGAGAAATAACAAAACGGGAATGGCTGCAACCATCGCTGTGATTCCTAAATGACCGAACGGATTAACACTTTCAACTAACATACAAATGACTCCCTTTTAGTAAGAATGATTGGATGATGAGCTTGCCCTATTACCCTATCTTCTGTTGAAAGTCTTGCAATAGTTGTACAGAGATCGCAAATTTTTCTTGTTCTCTTTCATCCAGCGAGAGCTCAATCACATTTCTAACCCCTTTTCGGTCAACAACCGCTGGAACGCCGATATATACATCATTGACACCATACTCTCCTTCGAGTAGCGTACCAACTGGTAAAACCACCTGCTCATTCCGCAGGATCGCCTTCGTGATCCTCGCTAATGCCATTGCAATTCCGTAATAGGTCGCACCTTTCATTTCAATAATTTGATAAGCAGCATCCTTAACCTGTTGGGTGATCACTTCTTTTCTTTCATGGGATATCTTGGTAGTGATTTGTGTGCCTGAAATATTAGCAGAGCTCCAAACCGGAAGCTGTGAATCACCATGTTCACCGATAATATACCCATGAACACTTATAGGAGCGATCCCAAATTCTCTTCCTAACAGGCTTCGAAATCTTGCTGTATCCAAGACCGTTCCTGAACCTATGACCCTCTCTTTTGAAAGGCCTGAGAATTTCCATGTAGCATAAGCCAGTATATCAACCGGATTCGTTGCTACGATGAAAATACCATCAAAACCGGATTTCATAATCTCATCCACTATTGACTTGAAGATATTTACATTTTTTTGCACCAGCTCTAGTCTTGTCTCTCCGGGATTCTGTGCTGAGCCAGCACAAATAACCACAATCGCCGCATCTTTACAATCTTTAAAAGTCCCATACCGGATCGTCATGGGACTAGGTGCATATACAATCCCATGATCCAAATCCATTACATCTCCCTGAGCCTTTTTCTTATTTATATCCACTAGTATGATATCGTCACTCAATCCCTGATTTATCAATGAATACGCGTAACTGGACCCAACCGCTCCTGTACCTATTAGCACCACTTTACTACTTAAAATTCCACTCATATTCATTACCTCCCGACATTTTCATTTGTGTATTATCCCCAGCATAGATTCATGAATACATTTGTGATTTTTTCACAATATGATGTATGTTAATTCATTGGTGTAATATATAGTGAAGAGTTACATACTGCTTTTTTGTGATTTAGTTAATTCTCATCTCTATCCTTTAATAGCGTCATAAAACAGCTAACTTTTGTTTTTCTCATAAAAAAAGATACAATAGCTCTGAAAGGAGTTTATGTATGCGTACGAACTATGAATTATCAGACAAAATGACAGAACTATTGAATAGCTATAACAGGAATAGCAACGCATTTCAGGAATTAATTGGTGAGGGTGGTTATATGCCGCCGAATCAAGAATTATTAATAGATGCCATCTCAGCGCTCAGCATGGGGAAAAACATTCTGTTAAAGGGTCCAACTGGTGCTGGAAAAACCAAATTTGCTGAAACACTTTCTATGCTATTTCAACAACCAATGTTTAGTGTCAATTGCTCCGTTGATTTAGACGCTGAAAGCCTGTTAGGCTTTAAAACACTTGCAAATAAAGATGATCAGCAGGTTATCGAATTTGTTTCAGGACCTGTCATTAATGCGATGCAACATGGCACATTTTTATATATTGATGAAATTAACATGGCAAAACCGGAAACATTGCCTTTAATAAACGGAGTCTTGGATTATCGTCGAACGATAACGAATCCATTTACAAATGAACTGGTGTCTGCCAATAAAGGGTTTAATGTAATTGCTGCCATTAATGAAGGGTATGTTGGTACCGTTCCGCTCAATGAGGCATTAAAAAACCGTTTTGTTGTGATTGAAATACCTTATATCGAAGGTGAGCAACTAAAGCAACTGATTCAAGAGAATACGCAACTTAATGATGAGCATACCATTGACTTATTTGTTACGTTGTCAGCTGACCTCATTCAAGCCGTAGTTCAAGGGAAAATAGCTGAAGATGCAGCGTCTATTCGTGCTTTACTAGATGCATGTGACTTAAGTGTCCTTATTCCTGCGGAACGAGCGATTCAACGAGCCATTGTTGATAAACTGGAAGAAGATAGGGAGAGGGAGTTTGTCTTGAATCTGGCGGCAACCTTATTCTAGTTAGGAGATTATACGATGTATCGTTTTCATGATTCTAAAGTAGATACTAATTTATTTCGGCAATTGCAGGATCTGACTACGGTTTTATCCAGTAATCCCGAGCTATTATTCGAGTATAGTTTTGGTTCTTATATTGATTTATTAGATGGGAAGGTAACCGCAAGCAGAACCTGGGATACTACCAGTCCCAATGTAAAAGTGGCTGGCTTGAAATCGGATGTTTTTTTACGAACAATTGGATCGTTTCGTTATTCTGATATACAGGCTATGAAGGAATTTTTACACACCGTAAATGAATCTTCGTTGCCAAAATTCGCTTCTCAACTATTTGCATTATTTGAAGATATTCGATTAGAGGAGAAAATAAAGCAAGAACGCCCGGGGACAAAGCATGTATTTACTGTTCGGAAAAATTACTATAAACATAAATTTGAAAATGAACGTGCTGCACATGTTACAAGGGGCCTAGCATTAGATGAATTATTTTGCTTGATTTATTTAACTTTACAATCGAATAGCCCAGACCCTAATTTTCCGAGAGCTTCACAATCACAGCTTGAGCAATTAAATAAGGTCAAGCCACTTATTTATTCTGTATATGAAGCTAGAAGTACACAAGCTGTTTCAGGGATTGTCGAGCAAATTGTTTCCCGTCTTCATGAAGGATACGTAGATACAATTCATGATTATTTTGTATTTCCCATTCATCATATTGATAAATATACTAAAAACACATTATTTGATGAGTTAACAAGGACGGATGAGCTTGCAAATGAGGATAGCGAAGAATTGGACGAAGAGAAAAATGAATATATGGATGAACAGTTTTCCACCTGGCATCGGGAAAATGAGAATAGTGATCGACAGCAGACCTTTCTGCAATTTGAATTAGAAGTTGGTACTAAAACGAATATCATGGGCAATGGTGCCAGAGAAACAGAAGATGGTGATCAAGCAATGGGAACGATTCAAGGGTCATCAGGACAAACTAAAAATAAGGATTACTCAGATTTAGACACTTTGGATAAACAAGAAATAAAGCCAGGAAGCGGCAGAGATGCAATATATGGGGAAGCAAATAAGAATGCGGTAAAATGTGTCAAACAATCAAGCCCTCCTTCCCAAGCGGATATTAATGTATATCTTGATTTTGTGAAAGATATTGAAAACTATAAGCGCAAGCTATCGACGATTATAACAAAAACACTGGAACATAAGAAGAATGCAGCAAGAAAGGATTTAATGATTGGCAGATTGTCTAAAAAATTATTGCCGATGGTGCTTGATGAGAAGCCACGAATATTCTATAAGAAGAATCAAGAATCGAAGGAATTAGATGCCGCTTTTACATTGCTAGTAGATTGTTCTGCCTCGATGCATGGAAAGATGGAAGAAACAAAGCGAGGAATTGTACTATTTCATGAAGTGCTTAAATCCTTTCAAATCCCACATTCTATCATGGGATTCTGGGAAGATGCTATGGAGGTAACGGATCATTACCAGCCTAATTATCTTCATATCATTCACTCCTTTTCCGATTCCTTATACCAAAATAATGGACCAAAAATTATGCAGCTCGAGCCTCAAGAAGATAATCGTGATGGATTTAGTATTCGAGTAGCAGCAGAGCAATTAGAGGCCCGCCGTGAAAAACATAAATTTTTACTAGTATTCTCTGATGGGGAACCAGCAGCAGCTAATTATAATCAAAATGGCATTGTCGATACAAATCTTGCAGTTCTGGAGGCGCGAAAAAAAGGAATGGAAGTCATTGGTACTTTTCTCGCTGATGGTGAAGTAGATGAGTTGGCAGATAAGCTAATGCAGAATATTTATGGTAAGCATCGTATTCTCGTTCCAAGCGTTTCCGAACTTCCTGATCACTTTGCACCACTTCTGAAAAAATTATTATTAAAAGTAATATAAAAAAACAGATCCATTTTGTTATGAAAGCACCCTTAAATAGAACTTAGTTTTGTAGGCAAGCTTCTAGGTTAACGTATTAATTTATCTCCTGTATAGTATCACAGGGGTATGAGCTAAAGGCTTTTGAACCAATCGGACATGTACTGGCAGTCGATCCCCCAATATTGATAAGTGGGAGGGTTACTACCGGTTATATGTGAGATAAACGTGTATGATGTTTACAAATTGAAGAAAGTGAAGTGGGAACATGGACCTCCATATACGTGAGGTATCGACTGAAAACTGGCAAACGATTGCTTGTCTTTCGGTAAAGAAAAATCAGCAGGACTACATTGAGAGTAATGCGCTCTCCATTGTTCAATCGATGTTTGAATCGGAATGGCAATCTGTAGGATTATATGATGGAGAAATAGCAATTGGCTATGCTATGTATGGTCAAGTAAAACGAGAAGGTGACGTTTGGCTAGATCGTTTTATGATCGATGCGAAGTACCAGGGACTTGGTTATGCATCAAAGATTTTGCCAATCCTTCTCAAGCATATTGAAGAACTATATGATACAGAAATGATTTATCTAAGTGTCACACGAGATAATACAAAGGCGCAGGCCTTATATGAGCGGTTGGGTTTCCGGTTTAATGGAGAAGAGGATCATTCAGGTATTGTCTCTGGATTGGTAATGGTACGAGATACAAGTACCATTTAATAACTATTGATGGAGAAGCGGCTTATCAACGTCGCTTCTTTTATTATAGTCTATAAAGAATGAACCTCTTATTGACATTTGGGTAGAGTTAGCACAAAATAATTGTATACAATTATACAAAATCACAAGTGGTGGATAGGAAGGGTGTGAAGTAAAATGCGTCTTGGAACGAAGGATTATGTATATGAGGAGATAAAAAACAAAATTATTTGTGGGCAAATGGAGCCTAATCAGGACGTTATTGAGGAAAGTCTTGCTAAGGAATTAGAAGTTAGCAGAACACCTCTACGTGCCGCATTACAACAATTGGAATTTGAAGAATTATTGGTAAGAAAACAGAATGGCAGATTAAAGGTTGCGCCACTTTCTATCACAGAGGCAAGGGAAATTTTTGAGATTCGCAGTATATTAGAAGGTAAAATCGCTAGAGATGCGACAAAACATGCTACAGAAAAAGATATTTACCATTTAAAGAATATAACGCTACTGATAAATAAGGCTAAAAAGCAGGGATTGGAAGATGATCATATTCAATACGGTATGGAGTTCCATTCTTACTTATATGAGCTAAGTGGAAATAAAACGGCAAAGAAAATTCTACTTACACTAAATAATCATATAAATCGTTATCGAAGGTTAGGCCTAATACAAACAACAGATTCAACGGAAAATCAGCTAGATGATCATGCTTTAATATTAGACCATATGATAAAAGGCGATGCGCATCAAGCGGAACTTATTTCACAGCAGCATGTTATGAAAAGTCTAGATACTGCTATTAAAAAGATGGAGGAGTTATATTAACTTATGCTTCCATCTAAAAATAATTGTATACAATTATACAAAACGTAAGATAGTGAAAGGAGAGAGAATATGGATTGGAAGCGAGATACGAAACTAATTCATGAGAACTTAAAGCCAGATGCTAAGACAGGGATGATCACACAATGTATTACACCTGCTGTAGCTTATGCTTTTCCAGATGCAGAAACAGCTTCAGATGTAGTTTCAGGAGAACGGGAAGGAATCTATTATGGGCGGTATGGTAATCCAACTGTACAGACCTTGGAAAAGAAAGTAGCGACTTTAGAAGGTGGGGAAGCCTGTTTAGGCTTAGCTAGTGGAATGGCGGCAATTTCCACAGCATTATTAACCTTTTTAAAAAATGGTGATCATGTAATAGTAACAAAGGATGTTTATGGAGGTACGTTTAGTTTCTTACACTCTCTTGCCCCACGCTTTGGAATTGATGTTAGTTTTGTAGATTGTACGAAGCTATCTTCTATAAAGCGTGCTTTAAGGGATAATACGAAAGCTGTTTATATTGAAACTCCGTCGAATCCGAGACTCACAGTGCTTGATATAAAAGCAATTGCTAATTTATGTAAGCGTTATAATATTCCTTTAATTATTGATAATACATTTATGAGCCCGTATCTACAGAATCCGTTACAATTAGGTGCCGATGTTGTCATTCATAGTGCAACGAAGTATATGAACGGACACGGAGATGTATTAGCTGGTTTGATTATTAGTAATGCATCCACTATTCAATTCATGCGAAAGAGAATTGCAGGTGATCTTGGTCAACAATTAAATGCTTGGGATGGATTCCTGATAATTCGAGGAATAAAAACAATGGCGTTACGTATGAATAAGCACTGTGAAAATGCTCAAAAAATAGCGGAGTATTTAGAAACGCATGAAATGATTGATACAGTTCACTATCCAGGTCTATCTTCACACCCTCAACATCAATTAGCAATTCAACAAATGCGTGGGATGGGAGGAATTGTATCATTTGAAGTAAAAGGAGGGTGCCCAGCAGGAAAAATGTTTATAAACCATCTTAAATTAGCTATGATATCTTTTAGCTTGGGCGACCCGGAAACATTGGTTCAGCATCCTGCTTCGATGACACATGCGTCAATTCCACCTGAAGAACGTTTGAAGTACGGGATTACAGATGGTCTAATCCGCCTATCAGCAGGTTTAGAAGACAGTGAAGACATTATTCATGATATACGACAAGCATTGAATAGAGTACAATCAAGTATAAAAATAGTAAATTAATGAAGGTATATGCGCTTGCTCCTTATGTAAGGACGAGCGCATTTTTTCGCCAAAGCTTATTTTGCTATCTCTTTTGGCCATTCTATCATTGATTATAAGCGTAGCATTTTGACTTCATATGTTGTAGGATCTTGTCAATTTTTACAAAAACAATAGATTTTTATCCGATTCTACGATAAAATTAAGGCAATATTTGTAATTCTGATAATTGAAATATAGAAGAGGGATGTAGCAGATGACTTATTATAGCAACATGGGTAAATTTCTGTTTTCCATAGAAGATCATTTATTTCGAGTAAAGAAAGCAGAGAAAATAAAAAATCTGTGGAAAATGAATTTCTTACTTCTTTTATGTACTGTCATCTTATACGGTTGGATGGCCTACGTAGGCATAGGAACAAATCTTCTTTCGTCAGGAGCTATGGAGCTAAAGCCATTAATCTATGAGCAACAAAAATTTTGGTTTCTGGTAGGAAGGGTAGCCTTTGCAGTTTTATTTACAGCGTTAGTGTTGTTTATACCTTCATTGATTTTCTATGTTATTACAGGAGTACCTTATCGGAAACTATTAATCATGCAACAGGTTGTCTTATTGGTAGTTTTAATTGAAAGACTAATATGGATTCCGTTAGCAGTTTTTAATGGGCTAGATTGGTATGTATCTCCTTTATCTCTAGGGATTATTGCATCATACCTTTTCGACAATACGCTGTTTATTTATTTTTTCGGAGCCATTTCATTATTTCAGCTCTGGATCATTTATTTTCAAGTCAAATACATAGGTTATTTATCAGATATAAAGAAAAAGTGGCTTTGGCTTATTGTAATAGGGTTACATATGTGTTATTGGATTCTTGCTGCATTGATAGCATATACTGATCGATACATCTTGAATGGGTGGTTTGGATAATGCAAAAGGCTAAAAAACGTTTTCTGCAAGTCGCTATTGTATTATTTATTGGTGTTAATTTTGTATTGGTTTATATCGATGATGAAAAAAAAGTAGATCGAATTGCTTATATCTCTGACTGGTCTCAGGTTAATCAGATGGATATGGAAGAAAAGTTGCATACTTCTGGGGTGTTAGCTGCTACGGAAGCGAACCACGTGTACTTTGATCCTCAACCAGGAAGCTTTAATGAATTCCTGGTAAAAGAGGGGAGCCAAGTTAGTGCGGGAGATGCACTTTTTTCTTATACGGTAGACAATTATTATGAAGCGGAGTCGAATCTCATTCAAGAAGCAGATCAGATAGAGGGTGAAATTGCTGCTATTCAACAGGCGATTACACAAATGAGAGCTTATCAGATTCCGCAAACAAATACAGAAGCATCCCCATCATTAGAAATAACATCGGAGGAAATGCGTGTAGAGTTTCCACAAGATCCGATCCAAGCCAATTTGGTTAAAGAGCAATATATTGTAGAAAAGGAAAAAGAATTGGCACAAAAAAATGCTGCGTTAACAAGTATTAACAATCAATTACAAGAGCTTCAAACGACGGGTGATACGATTACGGTGGAAAGTCCATATGAAGGTAGAGTTGCATCGGTATCTTCCTCATTGCAAGATCCAATTATAACGATTGAAAGTGCATCTCTACATGCTGAGGGGGAGTTGACGGAACAAGAGCGTACGCTTGTACAAGCAGGCTTACCCGTTGAGATTAGCATTTCCGAGAAAGATATAAGTCTGGAAGGTACTATTAATCATGTAAGTGATGCTCCAAAAGGGAATGTGACTGTAAAAGATGATAGTATCTACCCTTTTGCTGCAACGTTTGAATTAGATGAGGAAGAGGCAAATATGGAAGGTGCGAAGGAAGAGAAAGAAGAAACAGTAGAAAACCCGGAAGCTGTCGGTTCGTCTGATACAATGGATCAGACGGAAGAAAAGACAACAGATGGTACGGAAGCATCTACCAAAGATAATGAGAATCAGGAAGCGTCGATTGAACAAGCATTATTACCTGGCTATCATGCAGATGTAACAATTATTACGAAATCATCGGAACAGGCAACAGTCTTATATGAAGATATGATCGCTCAAGGTAATGTATGGAAAATGACAAAAGAGGGAAATTTATTGAAGCAGAAAGTAGATACGGGAATTCTTATGAATTCTATGTTAGAGATAACTTCTGGCGTGACTGTTGGAGATGCAGTTGCAGCGGATCCAGAAAGTCAATTTCGGCAGCAGGCAACATTTATAACGCCAATTAAGTGGGACCATAGTTGGAAGCGTATCATTTCTCCTCGCGATACTGCTTGGTACGAGCCCTTTTTGATAGGCTTCTTATCGCGATAGAGGAGTTGTCCTAAAAGACAACTCTCATCCTAAACCAGCCCCCGGAAGGTGGTTCAACTCCTAGGGAGTAAATACGACTCGGTGCGAGGCTTAATGCAGCCGTTCTTCTCGCTGGAGTTTCTCGCGTAATCCAGTTGCTACATCTGTACGAACCTTTTTGGCTGCTTTTTTACATTGATGATGTGAGAATCTTCTCATCATCTGACTGTTGTTGCTTCTGATGGCATATAACATTAATAATGGCACCACTTATTAGAATCATTCCAGTTAGGAAAAACCAAATTAATAAAATGATGATGCCACCAAGACTACCATATGTAGCAGAATAATTCCCAAAATTACTGACATATACGGAAAAGCCTAACGAGATAACCTGCCAAAGAAAGCTAGCTGTTATGGTTCCGGGAATAATATGTTTAAAAGGGAGTCGTTTATTCGGAGCAACACGATATAGAATAAGAATGAATCCTGATAATATAATGAGACTAACAGTCCATCGAAGCACTTGTAATAACAAAGCAGTGGTAGCAGAAAAGAAGAATAAGGAATCTAAAAATTGGAGAATGACATTTCCAAAAATGGGTACGATAATGGCAACAACCAATGCTATAATCATGCTTAAGGTGAGGCCGAGTGCAATGATGCGAACAACGAGGAAGTTCCTTGTTTCATTCATTTCATAAGCTTCGTTAGTTGCTTTAATGAAGGCATTCATCCCGGCTGAAGATGACCATATAGCTCCTATTATTCCAATGGTAAGTAGACCACCACGTGGTGTTTCGATAAGTCGAACAATATTTTCTTCGAAGATAGCTGAAAGTTCATTAGGTAGAGCACCTTCAATAAAAGTAATGGCATCATCAGGATGTATATTAAAATATGGAATTAAGGCAAAGCAAACTAAAAATAATGGTACGATAGATAATAAGAAGTAGTAGGCTAAGGCAGCTGCTAACAAGGGAACATTATCACTTTTGAATTTTGCTGTAAATTGCTTGGCAATTGCTTTTATATTTGACATATACGTTCCTCCATATGTAGTTTAATTACCATATACCCATTATTTCCATGATGTAATCGTCAAAGCACAATACGTTTTATTCGCGTATTCAAGTGGTATAATGCATGTATAGGAAGGGGGATGTTCGAATTGGAAGGAATTATATATATAGCTATTCTAATGATTAGTATTGCATTTGCATTAACGGTCGGGTATATTGCCTTAGTATTACATCGTGTGTCTAAAACACTGAGAACGATGGGAAATACATTAGGGGAAGTTGGGCAAGAAATGCAACAAGTAACCCCACAATTAACACATATGTTACAAGAAACGAATGGAATGATGGACGACATAGAAGAAAAAATGAAGGCAACTGATAGTGTGTTTGCAACTGTAGAGAACATGGGTAACTCGATCAATACGATAAATCATGTATTAATGAAAAATAATTCTAAGCTTACAGATGCCGAAATGGAGCAAAAGACAAAACCATATATTGAAGGTATTCGTTGGGCTGAAACAGCATTTTATTTATTTGATAAATGGAAGCGGCATACACCTACCCAGAATAAGCAAGAGGAAGCAGCTGATGTATCAAACAATCATTCAGGGAGAGAGGGATAATCATGTTAACAGGTATTGGAGTATTATTAATTGGGATTGCATGTTTAATAATTGCTATTTTTATTGCACATGTATTAAATAATTTAGCGGGGGTGCTTCATGGTGTCGAGAAAACGGTGAATCAGCTTCCGGATCAAATGAATTCCATTTTTAAGGAAACCACTAATTTAATAGAAGAAAGTAACCATACCTTATCAGATATAAATGAAAAAATGAAACAGTTAAGTCCGTTATTTTATATTGTCGGTGATGTTGGAAATGTAACTCGGAAATTTTCCTCATCCTTGGTTGATGTAACGGAATCGTTAAAGCAAAAAACGGAAGATACGAAGGAAGTAACTAATAAAAATAAAGCTGGTGGTTTATACGGAACATTTGCTCTTGGATACTACTGGTTGCAAAAACGTAGACAGCATAAGAAAGATCAGCATGAAGGAGCACCATTAAATGACGAACATAACGAGTAAAAGCGTCAGTGTAATTACAGCCGGAGCAGCAATTGGCATAGCTGTAGGTTGGTTTGTGAAAAGCAATATGACAAAGCAGGGGATAGAGGAAAAGCGTTCTATCTGGGAAACAGCTAAGGAAATAGAGAGAAAAGTATATCAAGATGGTCAAGCTCGTGCAATTAAGATTGATGGCTTGAAAAAGGATATCCAACAAAAGCTGAAGCGTTGATATGTAGAGTAGGAACATCCAGTAAAAATTCTTACTACATATGTTCATATACCTGTAGGAAGGTCAGGCCAAGGGGCTGGGACAAAACCCAGTAAAATAAAAAGTGGTACTCGCCAATAATTTGGTAAGTACCACTTTTTTTGAGAT